>JBFJJY010000010.1:0-14355 GCA_041612055.1 Methylophilaceae bacterium
GATGTCGCTAATCGTCGAAACGTTAATACGGTTTATCCAGCGTTAGAGTGGGAATAAAAAAGCGGCTTTAGAGCCGCTTGATGCATAGATAGCGCTACTTTTATTTTTTGAGATTGTCGATGCTGCAACTGGTTTGTGGATATTGCGCTAACAATAACAAACCGCCCGCTAAACCAAAATAGGTAAAAAACACTTCTACTGCATTGGGTGAAGCACTAGTGCCAATGACTAACGCGTTAAAAACAGCAAATGCAGCCAAGATATAAGCATTGATTTTCGTTTTAAAGCCTATCAACAATGCAAAACCACAAATTAATTTAATTAAAATAATCAGCGGGGCAAAAATGCTAGGCAGACCAAGTTGACCCAGTGCCATTTGATATTGTAGATAACCGCCTGGGGTGTTCATGATGTTTAACACTAACACGATGACAGTGCCTAAAAAAACCAACGCCAGTAAAATGCGCGCAACTGCTGTTTGATACTTTTGCATCATTTATCCTTCATTCACTTATTTAAATTATGCATGCATAATGCCCGTAAGCACTATTGACTGCAAGTATTACAAAAACGTATGCAAGAATTTTATATTAAACAGGTCACTTGGGCTACTCATGAAGTGCAGTTAAGACAGATTAGACAGCGGGTCTTTGTGGTTGAACAATCTGTACCCATTACACTGGAGTGGGACGGATTGGATGAAAATGCGCAGCATTTATTAGCACTTAATCAGCAACAGCAAGTATTAGGATGCGCCCGAATAATAGGTGATGGCAGCATTGGGCGTATGGCCGTTGTGCAAGAAATGCGTGGATGTGGTATCGGTCAAGCATTATTAATTGCAGCGATTAACATTTATAAACAGCAATGCCTAGAAAAGGTAACGCTTTCTGCACAAACACATGCGATTGGCTTCTATCAAAAAGCAGGGTTTGCAGTTGTGAGTGATGTTTATCTAGATGCCAATATTCCCCATGTTGACATGCAACTAAAGATTTAAGTCACCGCATTAAAATTGTATAATTCTGCATTAATCTTTAGTGTTTTTCAGTTCATTTTTTAAAGGATAACTATGTCAAAAATCATTTTCAAAGCAGGTGAGGCAACCTTATATACAGAGGGCAAAGATACTTCAGCCGCAATGCCAGAAATTTTAATCGGTGCAGTCGATGGCCCAGTTGGCCAAGCATTTGCTAATTTAATGCAACAAACTAAAGGCCACACCGCCATGTTTGCAGTACGTGACCTTAATCAAATGGTGCGTCCAGTTTGTATGACCGTACCAAAAGTGACATTAAAAGATTCAGCCAATATCGAGTTGTTTGGTGGTTTAGTACAAGCGGCAACAGCCGATGCGATTTTAGATTGTGTGATTGAAGGTATTATTCCTAAAGATCAAGTGAATGATTTATGCATTATCAGCTTAGTATGGATTGATCCAGGTGCTGCTAAAGATCCAAACTTAGATAAAAAAGACATGTACAAAAATAATTACGAAGCGACTAAGCTTGCAATTAAACGAGCACTCAATGATGAGCCTAGCATTGATGAATTAATTGCCAATCGTCAAAAAGTAAAACACTGTATGTGGGAAGATAGCTGGGATCAAGACTAGTCATCAATAAAAAAGTAGCTTCGGCTACTTTTTTTATATTCACGATTTAGGAACTCAATGAAACTCATGCAGAGATGGATTGTTTTATGTTGTATCACTGTATTATTTGCTGCTTGTCGTAGCGAACAACTACCTGCGATTCCAGCAGGTGCAACCGTATTGATCTTAGGGGATAGCTTAAGCTATGGCACAGGAGCCCCTGCAGGACAAGATTATCCAACACTGCTAGCACAGCATTCAGGTTGGCATGTTATCAATGCAGGCGTGCCTGGCGACACCAGCGAACAGGCCTTAGCTCGCCTGCCCACACTACTAGATGAACATCAACCTGCTTTAATAGTGATTGAGTTAGGTGGAAACGACTTTTTACGCAACATTGCGATTACAGAAACGGAAGCTAATTTACGAGCCATTATTCAAGCGGCAAAGTTAAACAAAATTCAGACGGTATTAATCGCTATTCCTGATTATCAGCCTATCAAAGCGGCTTTTGGTGGTTTATCAGACCATCCTATGTATGAAAAATTGGCCGAACAAACGCAAACCATATTAGTGTCCAATATCTTTAGCCCTGTGCTTTCAAAAGATGCATTAAAAGCAGACTACGTGCATCCGAACGCAGCAGGCTATCAAATGGTCGAACAGAAGTTACGTGAATCGTTAATTGAGTTGGGATTGTTGGCGCAATAACAATTAAGGCGCAATGTGGTTAATCATTACGCCCTAAGACCGTTGCGCTTAACCTTTACCTAGGTAAGGAATCGTCCCCGCAATATCAGTATCATCAATCAATTGGAATCGGCTGTTAGATCCTGCCTGTCTCGCCTTACCAAATGGCGCATACTCAGGATCATTTGCAAAAGCTTTGGCAGCTTCAGCCGTTGGAAATTGTAACAATGCGATGAGCGTATTTGGGTATGGCTTGCCCTCTAGCACTTCAATATTGCCACTGCGAGACAAATACTTTCCACCGTGTTTATGCACAATATCATGCACCTTTGCAGCATACTCAGGTACCCAAGCATCATCGGTTACTTCAACGTCCGCAATAATATATACAGTCATACGCAAACTCCTCTAAATTAATATTAATAAGATGTGATTAAAGGTTGTTGAATCATAATCTTTAAAAATCAGACCATTCGATTTTACATTGATTCCAATGATAAGCAATGTAGGGCATTAATGATGTCATCATGTAACAATACAACTGTGTTGTGTGCAGTAAAAAGGTATGATTAGCTTAGTACTTATTCAAGCTGATTAAGATATTTCTAACTGGTGTGGGCAATGCGGCACCAATTGCATCTTCTATATTCATCCAAACGTTCCCTGCCTTATCTTTTTGCTTTGGTGAGATAGTGACTTGCAACGGTTGCGGAGTAATGGTGAGTTTGTAATGCGTGAACACGTGGTTCACAATGGCGAGTGGTTCGTCAGGTTCTACCGTTAAATCGAAACGTGTCTGTGCAACTTCAGCTGCAATCTCAGTCATGCTGATTTCAGGCAAGCTCCATAGCCCTGCCCAAATACCTTTTTGTGGTCGTTTTTCTAGTAGCACTTCATTGCCCATGCGAATAATCAGCATGGTGGTTTCTTTTTCTGGGAGTGTTTTTCTTGGTTTAGGTGTAGGCAAGTGTTGCGTTTTATTGCTAGCGAATGCTTTGCAACTTGTACTCACTGGACACAGTGTACATTTTGGTTTGCTTCGGACACAGATGGATGAACCTAAATCCATTAAACCTTGTGTATAGGCAATAGCACCTTCTATCGGATTTTCTTGTTCAGCAATTGTCCATAGTTGTTGTTGAATGGCAGGTTTACCTGTCCAGCCTTCAATTAAGAAATATCTCGCAAATACCCGTTTTACGTTGCCGTCCAAAATGGGTTGTGGTGCATTTAAAGCAAAGGTTGAAATGGCGGCAGCAGTTGAACGACCGATGCCAGGTAAACTGATAATGTCATCAAAGTCAGTAGGAAAAACACCGTTGAAATCATCGACTATTGTCTGCGCTGCGTTATGTAAGTTGCGCGCTCGCGAGTAATAACCTAACCCACTCCATGATTGTAAGACTTGTTCTTGTGTGGCATTAGCAAGTGCGGCAATGGTTGGAAAGCGCGCCATAAAATTCGCATAGTATCCAATCACAGCACTAACTTGTGTTTGCTGTAACATAATTTCGGATACCCAAATGGCATAAGGGTCTGTGGTATTTTGCCATGGCAAGTCATGCCTGCCATGGTCTTTTTGCCATGCAATAATGGCATCTGCAAAAGCACTCATCAAGCTAAAACTTCAGTAAATCTTTCAGTTTTTCTTTTGCTTTGTCTTCAACGGTTTCAGTTTTTTCAGCTGGAGCAGCATCTGTTGTCGCACCCTCAGATGCCGGTGCTGTTGCATCTGATGGGGGCTCTGCTGCTTTTTTCTTGCCTAATAATCCTTTGATAGCATCCAGTTTATTGTCACCGCCAATCAGTTCTTGAACGGCTGCACCCTTCTCGCCACCTACTTTTTCTAATAACTTAGATTTAGCTAAGCCTGTCACAATGGCTTGTGTATCAAGTCCAAATTTTGGATCAGTAAATGTGCCTGATATTTTCAAGGGAATGGCGATACCAGCTAGCTCATCTAAATTTTCACCACCTTGACCTTTAATAGATTTAACGATGGTCGGTGTAGCGGTGTAATTAAGGGTTTCGCTACCAATATTGATATCACCAAAGCTGTCGCCTTTTGCTAGACGTAAGATAGGCGCTTTCATGGTCAGATCCTCATTGCGCGCGATACCGTTTTTAATATTAAAACTGGCAGTCAGCTCACTAAAGTCTGTTTTCTGCTTTTCGTCAGAAGCCGCTTCCACCGCTTTGCCTTTTAGCACATTCACTTTATTTTTAATGTCGCGAACCTTTGCTGCAATGTCTATGCCTTTTAATGCACCATCAGCTAGCGCGAGTGAGGAAGTGCCTGCTAAGTTTTTTTTAAACAGATTCACCGTATTGCCCTGTGTTGCGATATCAACATTAACGGTACCAACACCAGAAAGCATGTCGTTATTGATGGTGTCTACCAATAGCGGACCGACAGCGACACTGCTCATGGTTTGCTTAAAGGCGATGTTGGGTGTTGCACGGGCATCCACATCAAGTGAACCTTGCATTTTGCCACCATACAAGTTGGCAGAAAACGGCGCTAATCTAGCAACCCCGTCGTCTGCTTTGAGGTCAATGCGCACGTTCTCTAGTTTTGTTTGACCATAACTGAGCTTGCCAATTCGCAGTGAGCCATTTGCGTTTAAGGCTTTTAATGCGCTTAGATCGATGATTTCATCTCCTGTTGTTTTTGTTTCTGGCGCTTCAGGATTAACATAGTCATTCAAATCAAGCTGGTCAATATCTAGATCAAAGGTATACAGCGGCTTAGCGAATTGACTGACGCTTAGCGCACCTTTAATTTGACTATCATTGACTTTAACATTTAAGCCATTGATCGCCACTTTCTTTCCATCAGCTCTGATACCAAGATTCAAGCCTGTTACTCGGTGTTTGTCATAGACAATAGTGTTGATGTTGACTTTGCCATCAAGTAATAATGCACTCAGTGCTGAAAGATTCGCCGGCTCTTTAGACGCTGCTTCGCTAGATGCTTTTGGTGTACCCAATAATTTATTTAAATCTAACTTATCTGCATTTAAGTTAAATTTGATATTCGGTTGTTTAAAGCTGGCAACAGCCACATCACCATTGAGTTTGGTGTCATCCAATACGACATTAAAGGTGCTGTTGGCTAACTCTTTTTTGATATCGGCGTGTGCACCTAAATTAAATGAACCTTTAACCGCACCGTTTGGTAGGCTCGGATCTTTAATGTCAATTTGACCAACCAGTTTTGGTATATCAAAGATTAACGCTTCGATATTACCTTTAAATGGGGAAGAGAACTTACCATTGACGGTGCGTTTGCCCTGCGTCATAGATACATCGCCCGTAATGCCGCTACTTTGAATGGCTTTGGGTGAGCCTTCCATATTCGCCAATACCATATTCACTTTTAAATCACCGTCCGATTTGGTTTGTGTCGCGCTGACTGTGATTTGTTTACTATTAACCTTATCTTTTTCAATATTGATGGCAGACGCGCTTAAATCAATGCTTTCTTTTACGCCTTTAAATTGACCAGAAGCAGTCAGTTTTAAATCATTAATTAAAAACTCCATGCTTTCTGTTTGTGCATCTATGTCACCAGTAGCAGTTATTTCAACATCTTTGCCATCCAGCATTTCGCCGTTGATATTGCTATTTAGCCCCTTGACGACAAAGCGTTTATTTTCAGGGTCGTATAAGAAATTGCCCTTAATCGCGGTGTTGGCTGCGATAGCGGGTTGGTTGGCATTAATCATGAAATTGGTATCTAAATCAATCGGCTCACCTAAAGCAATACGGCTAGAGGTTAAGTTAAATTGGCTAATCTGATAACTAGCTTCTTTAGCTTCATCAACATAACTAAGCGCTGAATTGGTCACATTAATGCCTTGCACATCGAATTTGATTTCAGATGATTCAGACTCATCATTGCTTAGAAAGTCATCATAATTGGTTGTACCATCTTTGTATTTAACGATATTAGCTTTAGCGCCATCAATATAAATAGTATCAACGACCAGTGATTTTTTAAGCAGAGGCATGACGGCAAGTGCGACTTTGGCACTTTCAATAGAAGCGAATTGATTTTTGGATTGATGCTCAGAGATTGCAATTTTACCTAAATCTGCTCCCAATTTTGGCCAAAAAGATAAGCTAATATCTCCATCAATGGTTAAATCACGGCCGTTTTTTTCTTTAACAAGATCAATTACTTGCTGTTTGTAGTCATTGGGATTAAAGGTGGCCGCAAAGTAAGCCATCATCAGTAATATTAAAACAAGGATGCCGCCGAACACCAACGCAGCTATTTTTAAAATCTTTTTCATGATGATCCTTTGCTAAATTTAAATACTCAATGCCTGATTAGTTTTGATGCAAATCTAACTGTAAAGTTTACCAATAATAAAAAAGCACCAGTGCACCAAAGCCAATACGATACCATGCAAATATGGTGAAATCATGACTGGCAATATAGCGGAGCAAGCCTTTAATGACGACCAGTGCAGCGATAAATGCCATAACAAAACCAATAGCGAAAATCAGCAAATCATCGGCTGCCAGCAAATTTCTGCTCTTATATAAATCGTATATGGTAGCGGCAAACATCACAGGGATGGCTAAAAAGAATGAGAACTCAGTGGCTGTTGTACGTGACAACCCAAACACCATACCGCCGATGATGGTTGAGGCGGATCTAGAGGCGCCAGGAATCAGTGCAATAGCTTGTGCAAAGCCTACCTTGATCGCTAATTTCCAGTCGATATCATCCATCTGATCAACCGTTATTTTTGGCAACTTCTTCTCTACCCATAAGATAACAAAACCACCAATAATCAGTGCAATGGCAACCGACTTTGGATTAAATAATAAAGTTTTAATTTGGTCATGAAAAGCTAACCCAATGAGGGCTAACGGTAAAAAAGCAATGAACAAATTAATCAGCAATTGTTGTGATTTTGCCTCATGCAAATGGGTGGTCACATGCATTACTTTCGTTCGATATTGCCATACCACTGCCAGAATTGCACCCAGCTGAATCACAATTTCAAACACGTCGCGCTTTTCTTTACTGAGAAAATTTAGAACATCACTGGTAATAATAAGATGGCCTGTACTACTAACGGGTAAAAATTCAGTAGCGCCCTCGACGATACCCATGATGATGGTTTTGAGAATTAAAATGATATCCATGGTTGCTGAAAAAGTGCTCTCTATTTTGATGGGAACCGTTCATAAAATTTAAGGCGCTCACCGATAGCAGCGCCCTAATACTTGCTGATGATGAGCTATTTAAGCATGCCTAACACTGCGCCAAGCAAATCGTTCGAGTTGTTATTGACTTCGCCATTTGGTGTCATTTTATCAATCACATTCGGTAAATGTTCTGCCAATTGACCGCTTAGCATGTCTGGGCTTAAGCCAAATTTACCAGCAATTTTAGCAATGGTATCTGAACCTAAAGCATCTGTAATTTGGCTGGAGGTGATTGGCGCATTTTGACCATTACCGACCCAAGTTGCTGCAATATCTGCTAAACCACTTTCTTTGAATTTAGCCAAAATACCTTCTATACCACCATATTGATTGAGCATCTCCATGGCTACTTTTGCCATTTCAGATTTTTCACCCATCATTTTGCCTAAAACTGCGCCTGCAACACTATCAAATAGCCCCATCATTGCCCCTTTTTAAATAAAATTTGAACTGGAAGCATACCTTAAAATTGTTCGTTATCGCGTAGATAACGCCACATTCCGAGCGGTAATTTACCTAAATTTACACTTCCAATTCGAACACGTTTTAAGCCTACTACATGCAGCCCGACCAATTCACACATACGTCTAATTTGACGTTTTTTACCTTCGCGCAAAACAAAGCGTAATTGGTCCTCATTTTGCCAACTCACTTTTGCTGGCTTTAATTGCTCACCATCTAAACTTAAGCCATGATTAAGCAGTGCCAATCCTTTTTCGTCTAATTCACCCTCAACACGGACTAAGTATTCTTTTTCTACACTACTATCTTGCCCAATTAAATGACGCGCTATGCGACCATCTTGAGTAAGCACTAACAAACCTGTCGAGTCAATATCTAGCCGCCCTGCTGGAGCGAGACCTTTTAAAAATCCACGTTGAAATTGCTTGGCGTTATGTTCATTTAAATCAGGGTCTTCTAACCATTCGTTATCAGGATGCACCAATACAATAGCCGGTTGATAACCGTCTTCTGCCTGCCCACTAACATGCCCTACTGGTTTATGCAGTAGAATCGTGACGTTTTCGGCTTGGTGTTCCATGGCATAACCACTGACAACAATCTCAGCATCTGGGTTTACGCGCGTGCCTAAAGTGTCAATTATCTCGCCATCGACTTTGACCCAGCCATTCGCTATCCATTCATCAGCTTCACGGCGTGAGCAAAGCCCTAGTTCAGCCATGCGTTTTGATAGTCTGGGTAGCTTATCATTTTGCTGATTTGGTAATTGTGCGGCTGCGTGATGATGCGCTGATTTTTTTGCCGCTCGCGTTTTATCAAACTCACTGGCTACAAAACCATCACGTGCTTTGCCGCCACGTCTTGGCGGGTTACGGTAAGCGCCTTCGCGGTCGGCATATGGACGTGTGGTCTCTGCCTGTATTTTCCCCGCATCTTCACGTCCCTTGCTTGGCTTTTTATGGGCATCACGCTGTTGCTGATTAGGCTCACGCTCACTTCTTTTATCAACAAAACCACGGTCTTTAAACTCAGTTCTTAAAATTGGCGCCTCAGATGCAACGGGTTTATTCACTGGTTCATGCAAGCTACCATCGTATTTATGGTTACGTTGACGTGCAGGTTGTTCAGCCGCACGTTCATTAGCAAAGGTTGGTTTGGGCGGTGGCGCTTTGCTGCGGTCGCGTTTAGATGGATCAGCGCGGCGGACAGGCGCTTTTCGCGCTGTGGGCTGATCAGTTGATTTTTTGTTAAGCTTAAGTGTAGTCAAAATGGGTTTCCTAATGTAATCAGCATTTTAACAGACTAATTAACATGAATCTTAAGTTAACATTTGAGATTAACGCAAGCTTATTCAATTGCTAGCCTTACATTGAACAAACCAGCAGGTGATCTTATGTGAGTAAGCTGACTTTAACATCGACATGCATGGTGGGTTTATTTGAAGCAGAGCCCAAAAAACTGCCTGCAACAGGGGGTACCGCTTCTGGGTTGCGTGCAACAGCAGTGGCGATATGCTTGCTGCTGGTCACCTCGCCTGAGGTAGGGTCGAAGCCTTTCCAACCAGTGCCTGGTAGGTACACTTCTACCCATGCATGAGTGCTGGCATGCCCTTGTTCTGTTGCGGGGGCATGTAAATAGCCACTGACAAATCGACTGGCTAAACCTAAGCAACGACAAGCCTCGATTAACAAAGTAGCATAGTCACGGCATGAGCCACTACCATGGGCTAAGGTATACGCTGGTGATTGCACACCAGGCTCTTCGCGCATTTGGTAGCGAAACTGATTGCTAATACTTTGGTTCAACATCATCAACAGACTAAATGTATTCATACCCAAATAATTAAATTGATTAAGCCAATGGTTGATGGCGCTTTGATCATCTAAAAACACAAGTTGCTGATAGGCAAGTAAATCGGTACGCTCTGAATCGGCATAGTTGAAAGGGTAATTTACCGCATAATCTTCTACCATAAAATCAAAAGGCGCTTGTTCATAATGTTGAATCACAACTTCACTAGCAATAGACAGTTTATTACTGGGTTCTTTAAAGCTGACAACAGCCAATGAATTATCAAATACATCGCGTTGCCATTTAATGTGATAGTTTGGAGAAATAATCAATTTAGAAGATTCAATCCGCACATCATGACCTTCGCGCGGGCGAATGAGTAAACGGTGTGGATTAAATGTGACTGGCGCTGAAAAGAGGTATTCAGTCAGATGTTGGATACGGATTCTATGCATATCATTTTACTCAGGGGCTGCCGCTAACTTTTCCACTCGCACGGTCATCTCTCGCGGATATAAGCTAGGACCAAATTGATTAAATATTGCGACATCAGCAGCATCACGTCCATAGGCAACGGCAACCCGCCCGCCTATTGAGGTAGGTTGCGTCGGATCAAAGGTGTACCAACGATCGCCGACATAAGCTTCAAACCATGCATGAAAATCCATCGGCTTTAAGTCATATAAATAACCAACGACCATGCGCGCAGGAATACAAAGACCACGACAAAGGGCAATTCCCACATGCGCCAAATCACGACAAACGCCTTCGCCGCGCTGATTAACTTCCACAGCGGACAGCTGAAAGTGCGGTGCATCTGAATTAAACCGAATATGTTCACGTATCCAATCTTGAATAGCAGCCACTTGGTCATAACCGGGCAACACACCTGCCACGATTTGTTTACCTAAATCAATAAAGCGATCAGATTCGCAATAGCGTGTTGGCAGCAAATAGGTGAGAACGTAATTAGGCAAATATTGCACCTCAGTAAATGGCGCACCAGGCGCAACATCAATCTCGTCGGCAGTTAAAATATCTGCGGAAGTGCGTATTGAAAATTCACCAGCAGGCGCAATTAGTCGTTGGCATAAATTGCCATAGTTGTCGGTATACTCAACAGCATGAATGCTGTTTGGTTTGAGTGTATATGATTCGCGAGCAATCCATTGTTGTAAGCCACTGCGTGGGCGCAACATGAGTGTAAAAGGGGTTTCGACACTTACATCAAAAGCAATATCACAACCAGTACGAAGCCACACAGTAGTTCCTTAAAAATAACGGATTGAAAAGACACAAAGGTTAGCAGTCGTTTACCAATGGTTGGTTAGGCGATAACCAATAAAAAAGCCAGTATACACTGGCTTTTTTATGTGAACGATAACGAACGCGTCTATTTATTACTATCACGCATTTTTTTGAACCAATATTCTAGTTGCTTGCCTGCTGCTTCGCGGCCACCAAGTCCGAAGGCTAGTGCGACGGCTACGGCTACTGAACCCAGTGTTAAGCCAAAGGCCATATTGACAATATCGTCAGCAATGCCCATTGCACGTAAGCCCATGGCGACGACGAGGCCAATAATGGCGATTCGGGCAATATTGGCTAAACCGGTTGATTCTTTGCCGCTTGCACGATCAATTGCGCGGTAAGCGAGGTTTGCTAACCAGAAGCCAACAATCAGGATAACAGAGCCGAGCAATATATCACCACCAAACTGAATGAAGATACTCACGATATCGCTGACTTCTGAGAATCCTAAACGATTGGCCGCTTCTACAGTAGCAAATAACATCGCAAAGAAAATCAGGATTTTACCGATTAGATCAGAAGCAGTTGATTTTTTGGTAAAAGTATCTGCACAGCCCAGTGTTGCAGGTAGTTCGTTAAAGCCAATACTGGTTAATAGATTGACAACTAATACAGAAAGAAATTTAGCTACATAATAGGTAATGGTTAAAATGACCGCCGCAGCTAGAATATTAGGCACTGCTTCAAACATCATAGAAAGCATATTGCTAGCTGGTTGAGAAATGGCACTCATTTGTAACGCATCTAAAGCAGCGATTAAGGTAGGAATAAATACAAAGATAAATACCAACATGCCAACAACATTAGATAGTTTGATGACATTTTTATCATCTAAATCAACCGCTTTTGAAATATTATCGATACCACTGGTTGCTAGAATATTTGTCACTAAACCTCTTAAGATTTTAGCAACAATCCAGCCGACTAATGCAATCACACCAGCAGCAAAGATGTTCGGCAGCATGGATAAAAATTCATTGACCATGCCTTGGACTGGCGACAGTAAACCATTGAGTTCAAAGGTTGAAAGGAGTGCTGGTAGGAACATTAAAATAATAATCCAAAACAGCATATTACCAACATTATTGCTCATGGGTTGCATGCCAGCTGCGGCACTTAGTTTTTCATCAAGCTTGGTTGTTGCCAGTGCTTTAGTTGCAACGAGCCGGACCAAAGTGGCAATGCCCCAAGCAATGGCTAATAAAATTAACCCAGCAAAGATGCGCGGCAGATACTCAAAAATTTGCGTCACCATGACATTAAATGGCTCAGATACCGCCTGTAAATTTAAGCTGCTGAACACACCAATTAAGGTGATGAGCAAAATGAGAATAAAAGCACCAAACGAAATACCTGAAGCAATATCAACCTCTTGTCCCGTACTTTCAGAGATTCGTTTATTGATGCCAATCATATTTAAAAAACGGTTTAAGCCTGCCCTAACCAGCACGGCAATGAGCCAGCCGCCGACCAGCACGGCAAGCGCGCCGAAAATACCTGGCAAATGTTGACCTAATTGGCCTTGTAAACTATTAACAAGTGTAGAAAAGTCCATTTGATGCCCCCTGAATTTTTATGGAATAGCAGGTCCAGTTTACAACTAATTTCAGATAATACAAGGGCAACGGATGCGTTGACTCTAAAAGGGAGTCACCGATTTTATTGGATGATGCTGCAATTTAGGGGAAGATTCCCCTAAATTAGCTAGATAGTTTGAACGTAAATTACGTTCTCCATGGATGTTGTGGCAAGTCGCATTCGCCACATTTGGTTGCGCCTGCTACTGCAACGATATGGTCATTTTCAACGGTATCGCCACTGACGCCAACAGCACCAATGAGCATGCCGTCCTTATCAACAATTGGTACGCCACCTGGGAAGGTGATTAAGCCTTCATTCGAATGTTCAATGCCGTACAACGGTTTGCCAGGAACCGAAAGCTTACCGATCTCACCTGATGGCATGGCGAAGTAACAAGCTGTTTTCGCTTTTTTAATGGCAATATCACTGCTGCCAACCCATGCATCATCCATACGTGAAAATGCTTTTAGGTTGCCGCCAGAATCCAAAACAGCAATGCACATTTTTACGCCGAGTTCTTGTGATTTTTTGACTGCATTGTCTATGATTTCTTGTGCCTGCTCGAAGGTTACGTGCATAAATTCTCCAGATTGATTGATGTGATGCAAGCTGCACACATTTGACTTACTTTTGACTTACAAGGGTAGAGCAATTAACAACAAGCTCTATAACCATTCTATCAGACTAGATAATGAGGGCCATATTTAGTTCAAATAAGTTGATTTCAAATAAAAAGCCAGCGATGCTGGCTTTTTAAAAAGGATTAAATCATCCATTACACTTTTTGATAGACTTCGCTGCCCCTTTTCACAAACTCAATGGCTTTTTCTTGCATGCCTTTTTGTAAGGCTTCCTCTGCATTAATTCCTTGCGCATCCGCATAATCGCGTACATCTTGTGAGATTTTCATTGAGCAAAAATGAGGGCCACACATTGAGCAGAAATGCGCTTGTTTAGCACCTTCTTGCGGCAAGGTTTCATCGTGAAATTCTTTGGCCTTTTCTGGATCTAGGCCAAGATTAAATTGATCTTCCCATCGGAACTCAAAACGTGCTTTTGATAGTGCATTATCACGTATTTGTGCACCTGGATGCCCTTTGGCTAAATCAGCAGCGTGGGCGGCAATTTTGTAAGTAATAATGCCAACACGAACATCTTCCTTATCTGGTAGGCCTAAGTGTTCTTTTGGTGTCACATAGCAGAGCATCGCACAACCATACCAGCCTATCATGGCAGCACCAATACCTGATGTAATATGGTCATAACCTGGCGCAATATCAGTGGTTAATGGGCCAAGCGTGTAGAAAGGCGCTTCGTCACAATGTTCGAGTTGCATTTCCATATTTTCTTTAATTAAATGCATCGGTACGTGGCCTGGACCTTCAATCATGCACTGCACATCGTGTTTCCAAGCGATTTTGGTCAGTTCGCCCAGTGTTTTTAATTCAGCAAATTGCGCCTCATCATTCGCATCATAAATAGAGCCTGGACGTAAGCCATCACCTAAACTAAATGAAACATCGTATTGCTTCATGATTTCACAAATATCTTCAAAATGTTCATATAAGAAAGACTCTTTATGATGCGCCAAGCACCATTTCGCCATGATGGAGCCGCCGCGTGAAACGATACCCGTCATGCGTTTTGCTGTCATTGGGATATAGGCCAAACGAACACCTGCATGAATGGTAAAGTAATCC
>JBFJJY010000011.1:0-14039 GCA_041612055.1 Methylophilaceae bacterium
AACGTTGTACTTGTTCTTGACGGAAAAGTGTTCGAGCTAAAATATTTAAGCCTAGAACAAATAAAGTAATGATCAATGCACCAGCCCATGCTAAGTGCTGCCAATCATCATATGGACTTAATGCAAATTGATAAATCACCACTGCGAGGCTGGCCATTGGTTTTGCCATGTCTGCGTTCCAAAATTGGTTGTTTAGTGCAGTAAACAGCAGCGGAGCTGTTTCACCACTAATTCGTGCAACACCCAATAGTAAACCAGTCAAAATACCTGCTTTCGCAGAGCGATAAACAACAATTGTGATGACTTTCCAATAAGGTGCGCCGAGTGCGGCAGCAGCTTCGCGTAACGCACTTGGCACCAACAACATCATATTTTCTGTTGTTCTAACCACAACAGGAATAATGATGAGTGAGAGTGCAATTGCACCAGCCCAGCCTGAAAAGTGACCCACACGGTGTACTGCAATCTCGTAAACAAATAAACCAATCACAATTGATGGTGCGGATAACAAAATATCATTAATGAAACGTGTGGTCGGGGCTAACCAACCAGTTTTGCCATATTCAGCTAAATAAGTGCCCGCTAAAATACCAATTGGAGTCCCAATTAATGTTGCGAATATCACCATCATCAAGCTACCAAATATCGCGTTGGATAAGCCGCCAGTTCCGCCAGGTGGTGGCGTTGTTTCTGTAAATACAGCCGTGCTTAAGTATTGGAAACCATTGCTAAATAACGTAAACAATATCCAAGCTAAGAAAAATAGCGCAATACCAACCGTCACTATGGATAGTGACATTGCAACTTGATTAAAGAGCTTACGTTTTTTATAACGCGTGTTATTAAATTCCATCATGATTGTTTACCTTCCTGCTTAGAAAGGCGAAGCAAAAGTAATTTAGAAAGAGATAGCACAATAAATGTGATGATAAATAAGGTTAAGCCTAATGCAATGAGCGAGGAGGTATATAGTCCACCAACAGCTTCAGCAAACTCATTTGCAATAGCGGAAGAAATGGTATTGCCAGGCATCATCAGCGAGGCAAAAATCTCGTGTGAGTTACCAATAACAAACGTGACTGCCATTGTTTCACCTAATGCTCGGCCAAGACCTAGCATCACACCACCAATAACACCTGTTTTGGTATAAGGCAAGATGACATTCCAAACCACTTCCCATTTTGTCGAACCTAGGCTGTATGCGGATTCTTTTAACATAGGCGGAACCACTTGAAACACATCACGCATTACAGAGGCCGTAAAAGGAATGACCATAATTGCCAATATAAAACCCGCTGTCAACATACCAATGCCCATTGGAGGACCTTGGAAAAGTAGGCCAACTAGTGGCAACTCACCCAGATTGTCATTGATCCATGGTTGTACATGCTCAGCAAATAGTGGCGCAAAAACGAATAAGCCCCACATGCCATAAATAATACTAGGGATGCCTGCTAATAATTCCACAGCAACGCCAATTGGTCGTTTTAACCAAACAGGCGCAATTTCTGTAATGAACAAGGCAATACCAAAACTTAATGGGACAGCAATACACATCGCAATAACCGAGGTGACTACTGTGCCGTAAATAGGGACTAGCGCACCAAACTCTTCTGTTACTGGATTCCATTCGGCATTAGAGAAGAAAGGAAATCCAAATGTTTTAAAAGCAGGCCAGCTACCAATAAACAAAGAAACAATAATGCTGACTAACAGTAGTAGCACAAAAGCGGCGAAAAACATGGTGGTACCTTTAAAGATTTTATCAAGCAAGGCGCCAATGTTTTGGTTAGGTTTTTGTGGAGAGGACAATGTAGACCCTTTAGTATTGGTTTGTGTATCAAAGGAAGAATTTACAGGGAGAGCCGAAGCTCCCCCTGTATTTCCCATATTACTATTATAGGATGACATTTTCTATTTCACCTAAGAATTAGTTCCAAACGACAGAACCATCTTTTGCTTTCATATTTGTCTTCCAGCTTTTTACAATTAACTCAACAACGTTATCAGGTAATGGTACATAGTCCAATGCTTTTGCACTTAAATCACCATTTTTATATGCAAAATCAAAGAATTTTAATACTTCTTTTGCTTGCATCGCGTTAGCTTGGTCTTTATACATTAAGATGAATGTCGCACCAGCAATTGGCCATGATTCTTTACCTGGCTCATTTGTTAAGATTTCGTAGAAACCTGGTGCATCTTCCCACTTAGCATATTTAGCGGCGGCTTGGAATGATTCAATCGATGGCTCAACGGTTGCACCTTCTTTATTAACCATTGATGTGTAAGATAGGTTGTTTTGTGTCGCATAAGCTAACTCAACGTAACCAATTGAGTACTTGATGGTTTTAACATAAGAAGCAACACCTGCATTTTTAGCACCAGCAACACCTGTTGGCCATTTAACAGCTGTGTTCGCACCCACTTTATCCGCCCACTCTTTGCTTACTTTACCAAGGTAGTTAGTGAAGATGAAAGTAGTACCTGAACCGTCAGAACGATGTACAACTGTAATCGCTTTGTTTGGTAGTTTTAAACTAGGGTTTAGTTTTACAATGGCTGGATCATCCCACATTGTGATTTTTTTCAAGTAAATATTGGCTAATGTTTCACCATCTAGCGCTAACTTGCCTGCTTCAACACCTGGGATATTAACAACAGGTACCACGCCACCCACAACTGTTGGGAATTGCATTAAACCTAATTTATCGAGTTCTGCTGGTTCTAATGGCTTATCTGAAGCGCCAAAATCAACCACATTGTTGGTGATTTGTTTGATACCAGCACCAGAACCACTTGCTTGATAGTTTATTTTGACGCCAGTTTTTGCTTGGTAAGACTCAGCCCATTTAGCATAAATAGGGTGTGGGAAAGAAGCGCCAGCGCCTGTAATCTCTGTAGCGGCGAATGTAGGTATTGCAATTGTTAAGCTAGCGGCAAAAATGGATGCTGCGCTTAAGAATCTAACAAGCTTGGTTTGCATGAAAATCTCCAATAAAAATAAAAATATACTTCAACATAGTAAGCACGATAAGTATTATTCGATGACCGTGTACTAAACTACAGTCGGTATTCTAGAAACCTAATATGACAGTATTGTGACAAATAGCAAATGGTATGACAATAGAATCGTTTTAGATGCAAGTGTTTGAAGAGATGTGTCTGCTATTGTGATGGATGACACCTTGGTTTGTAGCAGATCACGGAATTGAATTGGGTGGTTTTGCCTATAGGCTATAATTAATTGATAGTATTTAATCTCGTAATTGACCTATTTCGTCAATTTCCTTTTTTATTCTCATGCTGTCAAGGCTAGCAATTGGAATGGCAGTAAAGAGTTTGATGCGATTCTGAAGCATATTGGCAACTTTGCTAAATGCAGCCATTTTTTCATCATTGGTACCTTCAACTGCCGCAGGATCTTCAACTCCCCAGTGTGCGGTCATCGGCTGACCTGGCCAGAAGGGACAAACTTCACCAGCCGCGTTGTCACAAACCGTAAATACAAAATCTAGATGCGGGGCATCTGCTGTAGCAAACTCATCCCAGCTTTTGCTTCGTAAACCATCAGTGGATAACTTTAAATTTTTTAGCGTTTGAATGGCAAATGGATTGACGGTGCCATTCGGATGGCTGCCCGCACTATATGTTTTGAACTTGCCTTTACCCCAATGCTCTAGTAATTTTTCCGCTAAAATGCTGCGCGCAGAATTGCCAGTGCACAAGAACAATACGTTATAAACTTTATCTGACATGCTTTATCTCCTTGTGATTAGATAAGTTGATTGCAGAGATTATTACTGCAATTCACCTATACGCGCTAATTGATGGGTGAGGTCGTCATTATCTATTTTGTTAAGATTTATTTTATTAAAGTCCAGTGCTAAAAAGGCTTCAATCCGCTTACGCAAAGTCTTGTATGCGTGTTCAAAACTCGCATTAATTTCAGCATCTGTACCTGTTGCTTTAGCTGGGTCATCTACGCCCCAGTGCGCGCGAATCACTTTGCCTAAATAAGCAGGGCAGGTTTCACCTGCTGCATTGCCACAAACCGTAATCACAATATCTGGCACGCTCGGCAAGTCGTTCCATGATTTACTGTAATAGCCTTCAGTTGAGATGCCTTTTTGCTTGAGTAAGGCAATTGAGCGAGGGTGTACCTCGCCAGTTGGATTACTACCAGCGCTCATGGCACGCATATTGGCTGGCGCTAATGCATTAAAAGTAGCTTCTGCTAGAATCGAGCGGCAAGAGTTACCCGTACATAAAAATAAAATATTCATTCGATTAACACTTTCTTTTAAATTAATGTTCGTACCAATATTTGCTGCGGTTAACAATCGCCACAATAGACAACATCACTGGAACTTCTATCAGCACACCAACAACAGTTGCTAATGCAGCGCCTGAGTTAAATCCAAACAAAGCGATAGCTGTTGCAACGGCCAGCTCAAAAAAGTTGGATGCGCCAATTAACGCTGAAGGTGCTGCGACACAATGTGCGACTTTAAATCTTTTATTGAGCCAATAGGCCAATAGTGAGTTGAAATACACTTGAATTAAAATAGGAACAGCCAATAAAAGAATAATCAATGGCTGGTCAAGGATTTGTTGCCCTTGAAAGGCAAACAATAAAACAAGGGTAATCAATAGCGCGCTTAGCGAGATGGGTTGTAGTTTTTTCAATGTGGCATTCAACGCCAAATCATTGCCTTGGCGTAATAGCACTTTTCTCAGAATTTGGCTAATAACGACAGGAACAACAATAAACAATAGCACCGAAATGAGCAGCGTATCCCAAGGCACAATAATGCTAGATAAGCCCAATAGCAATGCGACGATAGGGGCAAAGGCAAATAGCATAATCACATCGTTGATAACAACTTGAGATAGAGTGAATTTAGCATCGCCATCACATAAATTACTCCACACAAATACCATTGCGGTACAAGGGGCTGCTGCCAACAATATTAAGCCTGCAATATAGCTGTCGATTTGATCTACTGGCAACATATCAGCAAACAGATGACGAATAAAAATCCAAGCTAATAAAGCCATTGAAAATGGCTTTACCATCCAGTTAATAAATAAAGTAACGCCAATGCCTTTGGCATGTGCGAGCACTTCGCCCATGGCGGAAAAATCAATTTTCAGCAGCATCGGAATAATCATTAACCAAATTAATACCGCAACAGGCAAATTAACCTCTGCGACTTTGATGGTCGCTAACGTTTGAAATAGACTGGGCGCTAATTTACCAAACGTTATACCGACCGCAATGCAGCCTAATACCCACCACGTTAGATTGCGTTCAAAACTGCTAATCTTAGGTTGTGAATTAACAGCAGTTTGATTGATTGTCATCCTTAGGTTTTCCTTTACTTAATGTGAGTTGTATCGTTTGCGTTGGCGCACAGCATGCAGTGTTATCTGCTGTATCCATCCCTGCGTCATTAAAGGTCGGTGCGTTTTCTAGCGTTTGATAGGTTTCCCATGCAATGCCAGAAGGATCTTGCACCCAATGTTTATCTGATTTTGCATAACAGCAAGTGGTGCCTTCTAGAGAAATCATCGCCATATCTGCTTTTTCTAAGCGTGTTTTAATCTTTATCAGCGCGGTATGATCTTCTACTTGAATACCAATATGGTCGAGGCCTGCTTTTGCGCCGCGGCTACTAATTGCAAAGTTGACTAACGGATCATCAAGCATCCATTTTGCGTAGTCGACTTTTTGCACGGTTGGTGGCGCGCCAAACAGCGTATTATAAAAATTGATGCTTTTTGCTAAGTCATCCACTGAAACGTGCAAATGCATTCTTTTCATTAGATTGTTTCCTTTTTGGTTGTGTCACAAGTATTGTCTGGACAACATGATTGTTCGCCCGCACAACAATTCTCGGTTAAGTAAGCTAATAAATCGTTCATGGCAGCATAGTTCGCCGAATAATAAATGAATCGACTTTCTTGTTTGGCGTGGATTAATCCAGCATGACTTAATTCTTTTAAGTGAAAAGACAGAGTGCTGTTGGGTATGCTCAGTTGTTCTGAAATCGCGCCTGCAGCTAGGCCATTCGATCCTGCTTGTACTAATCGTCTAAAAATAGCTAATCGGGCTTCGTTAGCAATGGAGGTGAGTAGGGTGACGGCTGATTGATTGTTCATATTTCTATATTTCCATAATTATAGAAATATGTCAATTACCAGCCTTTAAATAAATTGGGATTGGGTGCATTTTATTTTATCGACAGCTTATCCTACTTCAGTCACAAGCAAATGCATCATCAATAATGTTGGTAAGTCATTGTTTCATTGGTTGTGAAAGGCTTTGTTGTATAATGCGGTCTTTCTTTTTACCAATCAAAAACTCTTTAAAGAATTGTATGGAAGCAGAACAGCTTAATATTATCGCCAATCGGTTGATTGACTTAAATGTGCGTAACCAAGACCTTCGGGGGTATCTTTGACTACGAAACTAAATCTCAACGGCTAGCCGAAGTCGACGGTTTGCTGGAAGATCCTGATGTGTGGAATGATCCAGAAAATGCGCAAAAACTCGGTAAGGAAAAGCGCATGCTGGAAGGTGTGGTGAATACGCTGACCAGCTTAGAACAAGGGATTAAAGATAGCCAAGAGCTATTTGAAATGGCGCGAGAAGAAGGCGACGATGCATCTTTGCTCAGTATTGCTAAAGACTCAGAAGCACTAGAAAAAACCATCGAAGAGATGGAGTTTAGACGTATGTTCTCACAACCAATGGATGAGAATAATTGCTTCATTGAGTTTCAGTCAGGTAGCGGTGGCACCGAGGCACAAGATTGGGCCAATATGCTGTTACGGATGTATTTGCGCTACTGCGAACGTAAAGGCTTTAAAGTTGAAGTACTAGAGCAATCCGATGGTGATGTGGCAGGCATTAAAGGCGCGTCGATTAAAGTGACTGGGGATTATGCATTTGGTACTTTACGGACAGAAAATGGGGTGCATCGATTAGTGAGAAAGTCTCCCTTTGACAGTAATGCCAAGCGCCACACCAGTTTTGCCAGCGTGCAAATTTTTCCAGAAGTGGATGATTCTATCGAAATTGATATTAATCCTGCAGACATTCGGATTGATACTTATCGTGCCAGTGGTGCGGGCGGGCAACATATTAATAAAACCGATTCAGCTGTGCGCTTAACCCATATTCCTACAGGCGTTGTCGTACAATGTCAAAATGACCGTTCTCAGCATCGTAATAAGGAAGAAGCGATGAATATGTTAAAAGGCGCGCTCTATAATTTAGAGCTGAGCAAACGAAATGAAGAAAAACAAGCATTGGAAGACGCCAAAACAGACATTGGCTGGGGACATCAAATTCGTAGTTATGTATTAGACCAAGGTCGCATCAAAGATTTACGCACCAATGTAGAGGTCGGTAACACGCAAGCGGTGCTAGATGGCGATTTGGATCAATTTATACAGGTGAGCTTAAAACAAGGCGTCTAACTGAGGCAGGTTAGTTAAAATTTTGCGCGTTGGGGTGCTTAATCAGATACAACACACGCGCAACATCCACATGTAAAAAAGCGGCAATTGCTTCATAATCATCTGGCAGTGCAGCGTCATCCCAGCCGTTTGCTGAATGCCTTGCTAAATTCACTGCGAGTGAAACATTTTTTGCACGATGGTCTAGCTCCATTTCACCATCATCATTCATCAGTTGAATCAGTAAGGGTGGCATGGCATACACTTTAATCAACTCTTTCTGCAAATCACTGGTATGAAATCCTAACACTTGCTGTTGAACATCTTTTGTTCGCAGTGTTTTATCTTTTTTCTGCAGATCAAAAATGATATTCATTTTTTCTGGCGCAAAGCACCACATCAACATTTCTGCAAAATCATGTAGCAAAGCAGCAATCCATATTTCTTCTGAATGTAAATCTTTGCGTAATGCTGCCCAGTCTGCCGCAAAATAAGCGGCGCGATGCGCTCTTTTAATGAGTTTTAATAAATGGGTCAAGGCTGGAATATTAGATTTAAGCCTGTCGTCTACTAATAAGTCTGGGGATAGGTGAGCAAAAAAGCTGCTGGTGCCTAACATGATAATGGCTTGCTCTACTTCGTTAATGTCTTGAATTTGATGTTTGCCAGGATGGCTATTGATATAGCTCAGCACTTTAAACACCATAAAAGGGTCGCTCAACACCACTGTTGAAATCGCGCGGGCACTCAGATTATCCTCATCTTGTTTGAGTTTTTCTAACTCCCTAGCCGTTTGCTTAAGTACGGGGATATTCGTTCTACGTAAATTTTTTAACCATGCAACAGCATCGTTAATCTCATCATTCATGCAAGATTCTCCTTGGGTAATCTAAAGCATAAATGAATTTTAAAAATTTATTTTGTGGAACAAGCTGATGAAAGGCGATTAAATCATCCATATCAATCGAGTTAAACGACGCAATATGGTCAAAGAGATGGTGAATGTGATGACACATATCGTCATACAGGTATAGCCCATACAATCTTATCCTGATAAGGTAATGGTTTTGTCCACAGTGAAGTGCATGCAACCTTTAAACGAACTATCATCATCCATTAAAACAGCGAAGCTGACCGATTTTGATGCTTGGCATGGGCGCATTATTGTATGGCTAGCGGCAGCAACCGCAGGTTTGGTGGTCGTGATTTTTGCCAAGGCGACTGAATATGCAATAGAGTTGTTTTTTCATATGCAACGTCTGCATTGGTGGGCACCCATTATTGTGACGCCTTTAGGCGGCATGCTCATTGTTTGGATAACGCGTAAATGGTTTAAAGGCGCAGCTGGTAGTGGGATTCCGCAAGTCATGGCGGCATTGCACCAAACCAATACAGAAAACAGATATCCCACTTTGGTTAGTTTTAAATTAGCGGTTGGTAAAGTCTTTTTGGGCGTTGGCACCTTGTTAGCAGGTTTTTCTGCTGGACGAGAAGGCCCTTCAGTGCAAGTAGCTGCTAGTATTATGCATGCTTTCAGACATTTTTTGCCTTATGGCTTTTCAGTACAACCGAAACATTTAATTTTAGCTGGTGGCGCCGCAGGTATTTCTGCTGCATTTAACACACCATTAGCAGGGATTGTATTTGCAATTGAAGAGTTAGGCCGCCGCTTTGAGCAAAAAACCAATGGTGTGATTATTACTGCAATCGTACTTTCTGGTTTGGTGGCGATTTCTTTACAAGGCAACTACACGTATTTTGGACAACTATCAGTGGGGATTATTGATAGGAAGATTATTTTACCTGTTTTGTTTTGTGGATTAATTTGCGGCATATTGGGCGGTTTATTTAGTCGCACACTCATTAGCGCTTCAGGACAAATGAAAGGGCGATTAGGACAGCTTAAACAATTGCATCCTTTATGGTGGGCTGGTTTTTGTGGACTGTTAATTGCGCTGTTAGGTGTCGTGAGTCATGGTGCGGCACATGGCTCTGGTTATGCAACGACACAAGACATCTTGTCTGGCAATATGCATACCGCTTGGTATTATGCGCCAGTAAAGTATTTGGCAACTATTTTTACCTATTTGAGTGGTGTGCCTGGCGGCATCTTTGCGCCATCACTTTCTATCGGCGCGGGCATTGGACATGACTTGGTGCCCTTATTTGGACATGCTTATTACAACAGCGCGATTATTGCTTTGTGCATGGCAGGGTTTCTGGCAGCGGTGACACAAGCGCCTCTGACCTCATTTATTATTGTGATGGAAATGATTGATGGACATGAAATGGTGATTAGTCTCATGGCCATCACCTTTATCGCTACCATAGTGTCTAAAGTATTTAGCAAGCCGCTTTATGCAACACTGGCTGACCAACAGACTGGCATGACACAAAAAATTAGCCAAGAACCGCATTAGCCTGTATTTCTTAAGCCTGCGGCCACGCCATTAATCGTCAGCAAAATCGCTAATTTAAGTTTATCGTTAGTGTCACCAGCGCGATAACGTTGAATCATCTCAACTTGCAGATAATTCATCGGGTCTAAATACGGCAATCTATTTCTAATTGAATCTGCCAAGATAGGGTTGCTGCTCAGCCGTACATCAGAATCTTGCAATAGATTAAGCGCTTGCACGGTTAACTGATATTCTGCTTCAATGCGGGCAAAAATCGTTTCTCGTAAAGGCACATCAGATAACATTTGAGAATAGCGTTTTGCAACTGTTAAATCTGTTTTAGCAATCACCATATCCACATTCGCAATCAGTGTTTTAAACAGTGGCCATGATTTCAACATTTGCTTTAATTGCTTGGTGCGCGCTGCTGTTTTTTTCTCATCCGCATGCAAGTAATGATGTATAGCGCTGCCCAAGCCATACCAGCCAGGCAGTAACAAACGACATTGTGCCCATGAAAAGCCCCACGGAATGGCACGTAAATCTTCAATTTTTCGATTGCTTTTACGTGCTGAAGGTCGACTACCAATATTCAGTTCTGCAATTTCAGAAATAGGCGTGGTATTAAAAAAGTAATCTTCAAAGCCTGGTGTTTCATAAATTAAACTTCTATAGGCCGTCATTGCCGTGCCCGATAACGTTTCCATAATGCCTTCAAAAGCACGCTCTTCTTGGTTGGTTAAGTCGCTTTGTGGAAACAAACTTGCATCTAAAGTAGCGGCAATTAAGGTTTCTAGGCTCTGCTTACCGACTTTTGCATCTGAATATTTAAACGCAATGGTTTCGCCTTGTTCTGTTAAGCGTATTTGACCGTTAACCGTGCCAAGCGGCTGCGCCACGATGGCATCGTAAGTCGGTCCGCCGCCACGACCAACTGCGCCACCACGACCATGAAATAGTCGAAGTTTGATATTGGCTTGTTTAAACAATGCCAGCAGTTCAACTTCTGCTTTATATAACTCCCAGCTAGAGGTTAAAAAGCCACCATCTTTATTACTATCAGAGTAGCCCAACATGATTTCTTGTTCATCACCTTGATAACGTAGCACGTCTTTAGTGCCCAATAAACTCAGCCAGTTACCCATAATCATCGGCGCATTACGCAAATCGGCAATGGTTTCAAATAAAGGCACAATACTTAAATCGAGTTGAATATTTGCAGAGCCCCAAACGCCACGTAGCAAGCCAGTTTCTTTTTGCAGCAATGCCAATTCAAGTAAATCGGACAAGGTTTCAGTGTGCGAAATAATATATTGACGCACAGCACGCGGACCAAATAGTTTGCGCATTTCTCGCACTTTGGTTAACACCCCAATTTCTTTATGCAGTAACTCAGAGTATTGATGAAAAGGGGAGAATAATAGGCGTGGTTGTTGCAATTCTTCTAATAGCGTTTTGACCTTTTCAGCTTCATTTAAAGCATCGTAATCAAATTCATAGCCGGCTTTATTAAATAGTTCAGTAATTACCGCTTCATGCACATCGGACGACTGACGAATATCAATGGTTGCTAAATGAAAGCCAAATGTCTCAATGGCTTTGGCTAGCTTGCCTATGCGTGGATAGACCAAGTGCTCACCTTTATTGACCATTAAAGAGTGAATCAACATGGTGATTTCGGCTAGAAAGGTTTCTGCGTTGTCATAAGGTTTGGCCTCTGTCGCAATGGCCGTTAAGTCAGAAGCAGGTGACATGGGCTTCGCTGTTGCCATCAAGCGGTCATGAATACTATTTAAGGCTAACCGATAAGCTTCATCAATGCGGTGCGGGGATTGATCGCGTGAGCGCTCAGCTAATGCTTTTACCTCTGGCGTCACATCAGCTAAGCGTGTGGAAACCGCTAACTCACGTCTTAACGACTCTACTTCACCAAGATAAAATTTAAAAGCAGCGGCCGATTGTAGGCGAAAAGCTTGTTCTAAAGTTTCACCATTGACAAAAGGATTGCCGTCGCGGTCGCCACCAATCCAACTGCCCATGTGTAAAAAGCTTGGGAGCTGATAAAGACCATAAAATTCTTCACTAAAAATACGATTAATATCACGTTCTAAATCCTGCAATATTTCAGGAATCGCATTCAAAAAGGTGGTTTCATAATAACTAATGGCATTTTCAATTTCATTAATCACAGATATTTTGGATAATCTCACCACTCTTGTTTGCCAAATGGCGCAAATCGTTCCTTCAATCAGCAATCGATTGCGTTCAATTTCTTTTTCAGAAATCAATGTGTCGCGCTCTGCCAAATAATGCGCTAATGCATCTTGTAGCTCCAAAATACTTTTACGTTGTACTTCAGTTGGATGCGCGGTGAGTACGGGAGAAACCAACGCATCACTAAAGAAATTAGCAATCGTTTCATAATTGACGCTTGGTGTTTTAAATTTGTTAATGGTATGTGCTAACATGCCATCGCCCAGTTTGTCTTCATTAATTCTGGTGCGTTGATGTGCGTATAAATCTTCGGCAATATTGACCAAGTGTTTAAAGTGACTAAAGGCACGAATAATTGGTACCGCTTGTTCTGGGCTTAGGTTTTTGAGTGTATTTTCAAGTGTGATTGCCGCTTCTTTATCGTTTTCTCGACGATACTTAACCGCTGTTTGCCGAATACTTTCTATTGCATCAAAGGTTGCTTGGCCTTCTTTATTCCGAATGGCCTCACCAAGCACTCTACCTAAGTAGCGGATGTTTTCATGCAAGTCTTTTGCTAAGGATTTTTCTGTTTCGCGCATGTCTATACTCAATTCATCAATAAGTAGCTTAGACATAAGCAACAAATGCACCAATGAAAACCTCTATTATTTACAATAGGTTAGTTAGCTGAATGCATTAATTTGCACAATAGTAATGCTTGCACCCAACAAAATGCACCTAATAGGGACGTATTTTGCAGAGATTGCCTTTGTGAAACCTTCTCCTTTGTTACAAGCAGAACCATATAATGCTAAAATGCGCGCTAGTAAAACGATATTGACCACATAATTAACATTCGAGTATCAAATGACAGAACAGGCAAAGCCAACAGTCCCCGCAATTGATGAGCAACAGCATGCAGAAACACATGTCAATGAAAGTCATGTGATTGCAGAACGACGTGATAAATTAAAAGCATTGCGTCAACAGGCAAAAGCAACCAATAGCGCTGTATTTCCAAATGATTTCAAGCCTGCGCATAAAGCAGCGCCATTACACGCTGAATATGACGCCTTAGATAAAGAAACGTTAGACCCACAGGCGATTCCTGTTTCAGTAGCAGGGCGCATGGTATTAAAGCGCGTCATGGGTAAAGCGAGTTTTGCCACTGTGCAAGATGCAACTGGCCGTATTCAATTGTTTGTTAATAAAGAAAATTTAGCAGATGAAAACAGTGAAGCCATCTACGAGGCTTTTAAACATTGGGATTTAGGCGATATTGTTGGCGCAAAAGGCGCGTTATTTAAAACCAAAACAGGTGAGTTATCTGTCAAGGTCAGCGAGTTGCGTTTATTGACCAAATCTTTACGTCCATTGCCCGAAAAATATCACGGATTACAAGATCAAGAAATCAAATATCGTCAACGCTATGTTGATTTGATTACCTCAGAAGAAACGCGAGAGACCTTTAAAACACGCTCTAAAGTGATGGCAGCAGTACGTCAATTTATGACAGAAAATGAATTTTTAGAAGTCGAAACGCCAATGTTGCATCCGATTCCAGGCGGTGCATCGGCCAAGCCTTTTGTTACCCATCACAATGCGTTAGATATGCAAATGTTTATGCGTATTGCACCTGAGTTATATTTGAAGCGCCTTATTGTGGGTGGTTTTGATCGTGTGTTTGAGATTAATCGCAGCTTCCGTAATGAAGGCTTAAGCGTACGCCATAATCCTGAATTTACCATGATGGAGTTTTATGCAGCTTATACCGATTATGAGTGGCTAATGGATTATACCGAGCAATGTATTCGCGCCGCAGTCACCGCTGCACATGGAACAGCAGTGATTAGTTACGATGGTAAAGAAGTCGATTTAAGCAAACCATTTGAACGATTAACCATTGTTGGTGCGATTCAAAAATACGCACCGCAATATTCACTCGAACAATTAAATGATGCTGCTTTTTTACGTGCT
>JBFJJY010000012.1:0-13920 GCA_041612055.1 Methylophilaceae bacterium
CCGCCTATCCTTGTCGTTTGTATCGCATGAACATGATGAGGTGCGGGCCAATCTGGATAGATAAATGATTGCGCTAATGGATTAGTCATCTTCTACATCACCATCTAACAGTTCATCATCATCAAAATCTTCTTGATCTAAATCATCCCAATCATCATCGCCAATATATAGCCCATTTTCATCAACAGAAAGATCAAATCCACCCTCCCACTCTGGCCCATCTTCGTGGCGCATGGCTTCTAGCAACATTTTCATGTCTTCTGCCAGTTCTATCTGCCATTCCATAAACGTATCAGTAACAGGATGAATAAGGCCTAATTTAATAGCATGCAGCGCTTGACGGTTAAAGCTGGCAATCGCCTCTTTTAACACGTCAGACATTTTATTGTGTGGAATGATATTACCAATACCATATTGTGGATCACCAACCATTGGCGCTTTGATATGCTGCATATGCACACGAATTTGATGCGTACGCCCCGTTTCTAAACGGCAACGCATATAAGTATTCGTACCAAACCGCTCTAACACTTCATAATGAGTGACAGCGGGCTTACCTGTTCGCAATACCGCCATTTTAGTTCTAGCATGTGGATGACGTCCAATTGGTTGGTCAATTTTGCCATTGCGCCACACCTGACCCCAAACTATCGCGCGATACTCTCGCTTCACCGTACGCGCTTGCAATTGGCGCACTAAGCTTGTTTGTGCTTCAAGCGTTTTTGCCACCACTAACAAACCGCTAGTCTCCTTATCTAGACGATGCACAATGCCACAACGTGGCACATCGGCTAAGGCTGGATAATGAAACAACAGTGCATTTAGTAGCGTTCCTCCCCAATTACCCGCTGCAGGGTGAACGACTAAGCCTGCTGGCTTATTAATGACCAATAAAGCATCATCTTCATAAACAATATCTAACGGAATATTCTCTGGCTCAAATGCATTTTCTTGTAGATTTGGCGGTTGATTGACTTCAACTTTCTCGCCACCCCATACTTTGGTTTTTGCAACAACGTTTGCACCATCTAGTGTAATCAACCCTTCTTTTATCCAAGCCTGCAAGCGACTTCTGGAATGCTCTGGAAACATCTGCTGTAAAGCTAAGTCGATGCGCTGTCCGCCTAGGCTTTGAGGAATGGTCAATGTCTGAACTGTACTTTGTGTCATTTTTAGATGTTTAATTTATTGATGCTTCAGTTATATATGGCTTACGTTATAATAGTGCAAACATAATTTGGCAGGTGCTCTTGTGAAACGTATTTTACCGCTTATTCAATCTTTATTTTTGGCTTTATTCATCAGCGCACTTATCAGTGGTTGTGCAATCTTCGGCGCTCCTACTGAATTAGATGAGACTAAAGGCTGGCCAGCTGAACGCATTTATGAAGCTGGTGCACTTGCCATGTCTGATAGTGATTATGACAAAGCGTTAGGTTATTTTAAAAAGCTTGAGTCTCGATTTCCACACGGAAAATATGCAACACAAGCAAAACTAGAAATTATTTATGCCAATTATAAAAAAAATGATCCTGTCTCAACCCTCGTTGCTGCAGACAGATTCATTAAAATACACCCAAATCATCCGAATGTCGATTACGCTTATTACCTCAAAGGCTTAGCCACTTTTAATGAAAGAGGCATGCTTGAAAAACTGACTAGACAAAATATCAATGATCGCGATCCGAAAGCACTGAAATTATCTTTCGCCGCATTTAAAGACCTAACAGAGCGCTACCCCAATAGCCGTTATTACAAAGATGCTACGCAACGTATGGTGTATATCGTTAATACATTAGCACAACATGAAATGCATGTCGCGCGCTACTATATGGATCGTAAAGCTTATTTAGCAGCACTCAACCGTGCGAAATATGTGTTGGAATATTACCCAAAATCTGAAGCAGTCGAAGAAGCACTTGTTACTATGGTAAGCGCCTATGATTATATGGATTTAACTGATTTAAAAGAAGATGCTATCCGCGTACTTAAAACCAACTATCCAGATAATCCATTACTGACAGGACAATTAGTACAAGAAGAACGCGTATGGTGGAAGTTCTGGGATAGCTTATAACGAAGTAAACATGCCTAGCATAATTGCTAAGCTTGACTTACCTTTTTTTGTTTTCTTGGTCTTTTTTAGACTTTAATTCTGCTCTGCGCTGTGTCTTACGGCGACGCATGGTGACTACACCTTCCCCAGACTTGCGTTTTTCATTATCAGCATATGGGTTATCACCTTGCTTGAACTGTACTCTTAGTGGCGTACCGACCAATTGAAAAGTCTTACGAAAAACACCTTCTAAAAATCGCTTATAACTGTCTTTAACGCCAGCGATATGTGTGCCATGCACAACAACAATCGGCGGATTAACACCGCCTTGGTGGGCATAGCGTAATTTTGGTCGAATACCCTTGCTTATTGGTGGTTGATGTTGTGCAACCGCATCAGACAATACGCGCGTGAGCTGTGGTGTTGGCAACTTGGCAAAAGCAGCTTTAAATGCACCATCAATTGAGCTAAATAGCTCGGGCAAACCTTTTTTGCGCAAGGCAGAAATATAGTGGAATTTAGCAAAATCCAAGAAAACTAATTTTCGGTCAATTTCTTTTTTAATCCAATCTCGCTCATCTTCCTTCAAACCATCCCATTTATTGATGGCAACAACCAGAGCACGTCCCGCATCTAAAATATAAGCGGCAACATGGGCATCTTGCTCAGTAATGCCTTCTTGCGCATCAACAACCAAAATAGCAACATTGGCATTTTCAATGGCTTGCATGGTTTTCACCACTGAGAATTTTTCTACTGCTTCGAAAACACGGCCACGTTTACGTACACCTGCTGTATCGATAAACGTATAATTTTTGCCATCTCGTTCTAAATCAACATATATCGAATCGCGAGTTGTCCCCGCCTCATCAAATGCAATCATGCGATCCTCACCTAATAACGCATTGACTAGAGTCGATTTGCCTACATTAGGACGTCCAACGATAGCAATTTTAGGTGTATCTTTTTGTTTTGATTCTTCTACTTCTGGCGTAGGGAAATGCTCTAGCGCTAGTTCGATTAAATCTTTAACACCTTCGCCATGGGCAGATGAAATAGATAGCGGGTCGCCAAGACCTAGAGCATAAAAATCAGCCGTTACCACAGCTCTTTGCATCCCCTCTGTTTTATTGACTACTAATAACACAGGGCGCTGAGACCTTCTCAGCTTATCAGCAATGGTGTACTCTTCTGGCGTTAAACCAGCTCGAGCGTCGACAACAAACAGAACCAAGTCAGCTTCATCAATCGCTAACAAGGTCTGTTTTGCCATTTCTTTTAAAATACCAGTCTCTGCTGTTGGTTCAAAACCACCCGTATCAATGACCAAATACGGTTGGCTCGCACCAATGCCTCGTCCATAATGGCGATCTCTGGTTAAGCCTGGCAAATCCGCAACAAGGGCGTCCCGGCTTTTTGTTAATCGGTTAAATAAGGTCGATTTGCCGACATTCGGTCGACCAACTAAAACAATGGTAGGTAACATGATTATTGCGACTTAGGTAAAACAATACCTGGTCCACTGCCTTCTTGTGTGTCTGGGAATAAAAGCGGTTCTTGCTTTTGGAATAAAATACTACGCGATGGTTCTGCTGAACCCTCATTACTTTCTGGTTCTGATGCATCTTCATCAGAGCTCACTTCTTTTTCTTCTTCATCAGGCAGTGCGCTTGATTCACTGGGTTTTGTTAATGATGATGTTGGTGCAGACCCTTCTATCGTGACAGCATACAATCCACCGTTGCGAGTTGCAGCAATCAGTTGTGAAGGTGTATTACCTTCAACTAATGACATGACCGCCTTGTTGCCTACTTGAATTCGTGCAGCAAACTGACCATTTTCTGGATTAATAAAATGTATATAACCTTCTAAATCACCGACTGCGATGAAATCTTTCATAACCAATGGCGTTGTTAACCGTCTATTGAGTAAATCACCTTGTCGCCAAAAGGTTTTTCCTGTGGCGTAATCTAAAGAATAAAAAGAACCCAACGTGTGAGAAACATAGAGTTTATTGTCGCCAAACGCCATACCAGTATAACTTGAGATCTCTCTATTCCACAGTACTTGACCAGTACGGCGATCTACCGCAGCGACTCGACCCTGATAGGCAACAGCATAGACAACGGGACCAGCAACAACAGGCAAACTAGTAATATCAGCAATTCGCTCAATCTCTGTTACTCCTTTTGGCGTTGCAACGGTTGCCTCCCACAATAATTGACCGCTATCTGCATTTAATGCGATCATTTTTCCGCCTGAGTAACCTGCATAAACGGCACCAGCATCGACTACGATACCCGCACTACTTCTTAAACTTAGCGCTGGAACTTTACGTGTATAAACCCATTTGCGTACACCATCAGCCGCATCTAAACCGTAAATATGATTATCGCCAGAACGGACAATCACTTTCCCTTCAAAATAGCGAGGTGCACTTAATACTTCACTGGATACATGAGATTTCCAGAGAAACTTTCCATTGACATCGTAAGCTAAAACATCGCCTCTACTGGTGCCAACCAAGACCAAGCCACCGCCTGACCCTACGCCACCACTAATCCGTTCCTTGGTATCAATACGCCACTCTTGTTTTCCATTATCTGCATTTAATTTAGTTAATTCGCCTTTTGCATTAGTTGCATACACATATCCAGCGTTTAATGCGGGGGTGAAATCATAATCTTCTGTTTCGCCTAATTGACTAGTCCAATTGATTTGCACATCATTGGTGGCAGTAATATCTGCTAACTCCGCAGGCATATCTAAAGGTTCGCGACCAAACAGCTTGTCAGCCATATCTAACCTTAGCTCTGTCAATGCACTACAGCCTGTCAGTAGCAATACACTAAGAACAAGAAAGCGCTTTAATATTTGACTCATCATGGGAAAACTCACTTAACCCCCAAGAGACTCAAGCTTTTGTTTTGTGAACATGTATAAACGGCCTTCTGAATCTAAATTGACTAAGGCGTTGGCATAGACTTTTTTAGCTTCATCGACTTTACCTTGCGCCAATAAAATATCGCCATGCAAGTCATCTTTCAATCCGATATATCCCGGGTCAAAATCAGCTGCCAAGACTTTTTCTGCCCCTGCATAGTCTTTGCCGTCTAATAATATTCTCGCTAACTGTAAGCTTGCAATGGCTTTTACTGGCGTTTCTTTTGCATTGGCGATTGCCCACTCAAGTTGTGCTTTTGCGCCAGCTACATCTCCTGCGACAAACTGACTTCTTGCTTGAAGAACAGCCGCTCTACCAGCATAAGGTGTCCCCACATAACCTGATATCAACTGATCAGATACTGCTTTTATTTCCTCTGGTTTGCTAGGGTCAAGCTGACCAAGCTTTTGATAGATTTCAGAAGCTTCTACCGCTTTTTTGTGGTTGAAATATTGATAACCTTGCCATGCAGCGTAGGCAATTAATCCCAACAAAACAAGATTAACTGTTAGCTTGCCATATTTACCCCACCACAATTTAAATTCGTCTAACTGTTCTTGATCATCTAAATCTAATGCCATTCTTTATCCTAAAATACTGATTTTAATAATAATTAACCACTATAAAACAATTTATTTCTGTCCAGGAATTGCCTTTAATAAATCTCTTGTATAGTCTTGCTGTGGGGTTTGATATATCGTATCCACATCCCCTTGCTCAACTATTTTTCCTTTATTCATGACGACGATTTCATCTGCTACATGTCTGACCACACGTAAATCATGTGTAATGAAAACGTAGCTCAGATTCATTTCTGTTTGTAACGTTTTTAACAACAGTAATATCTGCGCTTGCACTGAAACATCCAACGCAGAAACAGGCTCATCACAAACCACCACTTCTGGCTCTAGCACCAAAGCACGCGCGATACCAATGCGCTGCCGTTGACCGCCAGAAAACTGATGTGGATATTTTTTAACGTCATCCGCATGCAAACCTACGCGCTCTAGCATTTGTTGTACTTTTTGCAAACGCTCACTTGCGCTGCCTATGCCATGAACAAGCAACCCTTCTGCAACAATATCCCCCACACGCATGCGTGGATTTAATGAAGCAAAAGGATCCTGAAACACCATTTGCAAGTTTTTACGCGCTTTTCGTAGTGCTTTGCTATCCAAATCAGCGAGCGACTGTCCTTGAAACAACACTTCGCCACTGTCGAAAGGATGCAATTGTAACAGACATCGCGCCAAAGTAGACTTGCCACTTCCAGATTCACCAACAACAGCCAATGTTGAGCCTTTTTTTAAAGCAATACTCACATCATCTAATGCATTAATCGTTGTTTGTCCAAAGCCAAAATTGCCGCTACGCTGCTTATATTGCTTAACCAAATGTCTTGCTTCTAGAATAACTGATGTGTCTTGCATTAAACAGGCACCTCATTCGTTTTCAACCAAGCATAATCAATCGGTTTTAATACTTTTTTTCCTGCTACGTCTGGCACACAATCTAACAATGCTTTGGTATAAGGGTGTTGCGGATTGTTTAACACTTGCTCTTTAGTGCCTGCTTCTACAATTTCACCCTTGAACATCACAATCACATCATCCGCAATGTCAGACACCACGCCAAAATCATGCGTAATAAACAACATTGCCATTTTCATGCGGCTCTTTAGCTCATCTAATAATGTCAAAATTTGCGCTTGAACCGTCACATCCAACGCCGTCGTCGGCTCATCTGCTATCAATAACGCAGGCTCGCAAGCAATACTCATCGCCACCATTACGCGCTGACGCTGCCCACCAGACAATTCATCAGGATAGCTATTTGCACGCTCAGCAGGGATTCCTACTTGCATCAGTAGTTTTTCAACCCTTGCTTTTAATGCATCGCCTTTTAGGTTCAGGTGTGTTGTTAGCACTTCGCCAATTTGAAAGCCCACCGTTAACACAGGATTTAACGAGGTCATTGGCTCTTGAAAAATCATTCCAATTTGCGCGCCTCTTATTTTTTGCATCGCTTTATTATCTAACGTGGTTAAATCTACCCCGTTAAAAAAAACGTGTCCTGTTGCAATCAATTGATTAGAAAGTAAGCCCATCACCGTCAGCGCTGTTAAGCTTTTACCACTACCGGACTCGCCAACGATGCACGTAGTTTTACCAGCAGATAACTTAAAAGACGAATCTTTCACCAGCAGACGCGAAGGATCCTTTTTTAGCGCTACGTTTAACTGTTCGATACTTAAAATTTCGGTCATCTGCTTATCGTTATCTGTTCTAGACTAACTTATTCAATGTTATACACAACGGTCACAACGACACGTGCTACTTTATCAATCGTCGATTTATCATAAACACCGCCATACTGACTATCGCTATCATCCATGCCACCAACTGGTAGTATATAAAAAGCACCTTGACGTGCTGATTTCATCACCCCTACTTTTGCGCCATCTTGTTTAACAAACTCCGTTGCACGTGTACGCGCATTGTAGGTTGCATCGGCAATCAGTGACATCTTAATTTCTTCTAAGTTGCTAACTAAATATTGCGGCGCATAAGCAACAACGGGGTGATTCTGCGCTCTTAGTTGTAAAAATGCTTTATTAGCCGCTTGAATTTTATCTAAATCTTTTGTGACCACTCTGATATTTTGATAACCTTCATAACCGCTTTGCACTTGCCTATAATTATCGCCAATAACAACCTCTTCATAATGCGGCCCTAATGTTTCGACATCAACACTCCAAGCTTCTTTGGCAAAACCTTGTTTCTCTAAAAAAGATTCAACCACTGCCCGTGTTTTTGCTACATCTTGTAATGCATTTGCTTGTGTAGGACTAGCAACAGAAATATTAATTGTCCACTCGGCAGCATCCGCTTGAATTGGCTTTTCTGCCAAACCTTTCACAGTAATGCTTTGCTGACCAACCACTGCTCGCTTAGCTTGTACGCCTAAAATAAACGCCGCACTTGCCATCCCTATCGCTAGCAATAAACCAAGCACGGTCATTGCATTAAGAAAGTTTCTATTTTCGGTCACATTCAATCCTTAATTTTTCCAACAACTGCATCCAATTGACAACGTTGCTGATCGCCTTGTTCCAATAAAGGCTTCAAAGAGATTTCGCCTGATGCAACTTCATCATCCCCCAAAATTGCTGCATAACGTGCACCGCTTCTGTCCGCTTTTTTCATTTGTGATTTAAAGCTGCCTCCACCTGTGTGTAAAACAACGGATAAACCATCATTGCGCAAGGCTTCTGCTATATTAAATGCTTTTACTTCCGCTTGCTCACCTACATTCACTAAATAAATATCAGGCGAGTCATTGGCAGTCACACCATATTCTTGCATCAATAAAAATACGCGCTCTAAACCAATCGCAAAACCACAAGCAGTAGTTGGTTTACCACCCAGCTTCTCTACTAGCGTATCGTAGCGACCGCCACCTGCAATCGTCCCTTGTGCACCAAGTTTAGTTGTTACCCATTCAAACACCGTGCGGTTGTAATAATCCAAACCACGCACCAAGCGATGATTCACCACATAAGCAATACCTGCATCCGTCAGTAATTGACACAATTTTGCAAAATGCGTTTTACTGGCATCGCCTAAACAGTCCATCAATTTAGGCGCAGCTTCACACATTGCTTGCATGCGTGGGTTCTTTGTATCTAAAATGCGTAAAGGGTTAGACTGTAAACGGCGTTTAGCATCTTCATCTAATAAATCAGCATGCTCTTCAAAATAAGCAATTAAGGTTTGGCGATAAACTGCACGTTCATCAGCATCGCCAATACTATTAATTTGCAGCTCAACATCGGTAATGCCTAATTCACGCCATAACCGCGCCAGCAGCACAATTTGTTCGGCATCGACATCAGGGCCATCAAAACCAAACGCTTCACAACCAACTTGATGAAATTGACGTTGGCGACCTTTTTGTACGTTTTCATGTCGAAACATCGGGCCGATATACCATAAACGCTGTGGTCCATTATAGGTCAGGTTTTGTTCAACAACGGCGCGCACGCAGCCAGCAGTGCCCTCTGGCCGCAACACCAGTTTATCGCCATTGAGTTTATCTTCCCATGCATACATTTCTTTTTCAACAATGTCAGTGTGCTCACCCACACTGCGCACAAATAACTCAGTCGGCTCAACGAGTGGCATACGGATGTTGTTGTACCCATATTGTGACAATACTTTACGTGCTATATCTTCTAGCTTAAACCACAGCGGCGTCTCTTCTGGCAAGATATCGTAGAAACCTTTAATTGATTGAAATTGTTTTTGTTGACTCATTAATTTAACTAACAGATTGAATTGGAATTGTTTTTGGCACAACGCGCTGACGTAACTTACCGCCTTCGGCGTAGTTTTGCTTCACATAATTTTCTACAATGGCTTGAAACTCTTGCGCGATATAATCACCTTTTAGCGTCACGGTTTTTTCACCATCCACAAAAACTGGCGCAACAGGCGTTTCGCCTGTACCGGGCAAGCTAATCCCAATATTTGCCAATTTAGACTCACCTGGGCCATTCACGACACAACCCATCACCGCCACGCTCATGTCCGCTACACCAGGATAGGCGCTGCGCCAAACAGGCATTTGTTGTCGCAAATAACGCTGAATTTGCATCGCAAGTTCTTGAAAGTATGTAGATGTCGTACGACCACAACCTGGACAAGCGGTCACTAATGGCGTGAATGAACGTATGCCCATGGTTTGCAAAATCTCTTGCGCAACCACTACTTCTTTTGTGCGCGATTCATTCGGTTCTGGCGTTAGGCTGACTCGAATCGTATCGCCAATACCTTCTTGCAACAGCAAAGATAAAGCGGCAGTAGAGGCAACAATGCCTTTAGAGCCCATGCCAGCTTCGGTCAGCCCTAAATGCAATGGATATTCACAACGACGACTTAATTCACGATAAACCGTGACCAAGTCTTGCACATTGCTCACCTTGCAAGAAATAATGATTTGATTGGGATCTAAACCTAAGGTAACCGCTTGCTGCGCGCTTTCTAAGGCTGATTGTATTAACGCTTCTTGCATCAGTTGATCAGATGACAGTGGTGTTGCTAACTTTGCATTATCATCCATCATTTGCGCCATCTTAGCTTGGTCTAAACTACCCCAGTTAACACCAATGCGAACTGCTTTTTGATAAGTAATTGCCGCCTCAATCATGCTCGCAAATTGTTCATCCCGTTTACTGCCTTTACCAACATTACCTGGATTAATTCGGTATTTAGCCAGTGCTTTAGCACAATCAGGATAAGCTTGTAATAGTTTATGTCCGTTGTAATGAAAATCACCGACCAAAGGCACATTACAACCTAACGCATCTAAGCCTTGGCGAATAGCACTGACTTGCGCCGCCGCTTCGGGCGAGTTGACGGTGATACGAACGACTTCACTTCCCGCCTGCCATAACGCATGTACCTGCTCGATGGTGCTTTTGGCATCCGCCGTGTCAGTATTTGTCATGCTTTGCACCACAACTGGTGCGGGCACTGTGTCATATAAGCCACCGCCGACTGCCACATGCCCTACCATTACCTGCCGTGTTTTTTTACGCATTATTTAACAATACTCTAAACTGAAATAGACTGATTTGACTAACGACGCAATTTCACTCGTGCAACGTTAATTTTTGTATAAGGTGCCAAATCAATCGGTTTACCATCAACAATCAGCGTTGCGCCATGCGCATTTCCCACAACAATTTCTGCAGGCTGCTCAATATCTACAATATCACGGTTACCTGCATACAGTATTTTGTTGTAGACCTCTTTCCCAGATTTATTCACAACACTTAGCCATGTCTCTTGTGTCGCATTAAATTCCAATCTTGTTTTACTCACAGCTGGCTCAGCACTTGCCTCAGCTTGTGGTTCAGCTACCGTTTCCGTAGTCTCTGCAACTGTATCCGCCTCTGTCATTTCAGTGGCAACCGCCTCTTCTTCGGCTGGCGCTTCACCAACCGCTTCTTGCGGCTCAATTGCAGGCAGTGCGGAATCTGGCGTTGTCATTTGTAGCGCCAATTCTTCTGGGAACATCTCCGCCACTTCTGGCATTGGGTTAACGGCATCAGGTTTTTGTATATAGTGTTGGTAGAAAAACCATGCGCCCAGACCACATAAAAGCAGTACCGTTAATATTAAGTAACGGGCACTGCCTGATTTTGTGTTTTCAGATATTTTCATGTTAATACCAGGACCAACGGCAAAAGCATACTGCTCTGCTTTTGGCATTAACTCTGCATATGCCGCTAACATTGGTTCTGCTGGAATTTTAAGCAACTTTGCGTAGTTGCGAATAAACCCTTTGACGATTGTTGGCTCAGGCAGAGCAGAAAAGTCATTTTGCTCCAGCGCTTCGATCTGCGCATTGCCTAAGCGCAATTGTTTAGCAACCGCTTGTGTAGAAAGTTCTAGCTCTAATCGTTTTGCGCGCAAAGCACCGCCACATTGGGCATAACTATCTTGAATAGCATCATCGCCAGTCGTGTTAGCTAATGTAGGCTCAATCTCTGCTTCATCCATCTTTGCTTTAGTCTCCATTTCGACATTGACTGAGGCATCACTTTCATTCAATTGAGCGGTTTCAGCCTCAACTTCTTCACTTTTTTTAAGCTTACGTGCCATTTCAAACCCTTATAGAAATAATGTTTTATTGACCACTTAACAATAACTGTGTTTCTTCGGTATTAGGAAACTTTCTTCTTAACTCCAAAGAATAACTTGCCTCATTATTTTTGTCACCTAACACTCGCTCTATCTGAATACCTAACCAAAGCGTTTGCGCCGTTGGTGCGGCTATTAATGCATTTTGTAGCGTTTTTTTTGCTTGCACCACATCACCACGTTTAAATTGAATTTCAGCTAAATATTGCGCGGCAGTATGGGTGAGCGGCTCAATTTCGAGTGCTTTGTTTAGATATTTCTCCGCATTTTTAATATCGCCCATTCGTTTCGAACAAATACCCGCATTGGCATATGCCGAGTTTGGCGTCCCATATAAAGGATTTTTTACCGCCTCGAGAAACTGTGTAATTGATTCATCATAACGTCCGCGAGAGCATAAAAAAGTACCATAATTATTGTATGCTTCCGGGATAGAAGGGTCGAGCTTAATCGCTTTTTTAAAATTAAATTCTGCTTCTGCATCTTGCCCCAAGGCGGAACGCACCATGGCTAAACCATTGTACGCCATTGCAAAAGTCGGCAAAATTTCAATGGCTTCCGTAAATTCCTCTAACGCGATTTCTAACTTGTTTTCTTGCAAATAAGCCGCGCCCAAATTAGTATGCGCACGCGCTCTATCGACAGTTGCAGCATTGGCATTTGCATTGTTTGTGGTTTGCTGAGGCATCAATTCACATGCACTTACTAGGCAAAGCAACACTATTATCAGTAAGCATTTTGCATTAACGTGCATTACATCACCTCAATTGGAATAAATTTTGAACTACGGTTGGTTTTATCCAACACTTTACCAGCCAATTGACCACAAGCCGCATCTATATCTTCACCACGGGTTTTACGGACAGTGACGACATAACCTGCATTCATTAAAATATCTCTAAACACCCGAATATGATTAGGCGTAGACGTACCGTAACCACTATTAGGAAAAGGGTTGAAAGGAATTAAATTGAATTTACAAGGTACGTTTTTCACCACATCTAATAATTGATGCGCATGTTCAACGGTATCATTCACTCCATCCAACATCACATATTCAAATGTCACAAAATCACGTGGTGCTTTAACTAAATAGCGATTGCATGCCGCCATCAATTCTTTGATTGGGTACTTCTTATTAATTGGCACAATTTCATCACGCAAGGCATCGTTCGGTGCATGCAATGAAACCGCCAACGCCACAGGACAATCTTCTTTTAATCTATCCATTTGCGGGACTAAACCACTGGTCGACAACGTGACACGGCGGCGGCTTAAGCCATAACCATGGTCATCCAGCATAATCTGCATCGCCGTCACCACATTATCGTAATTGGCTAACGGCTCACCCATACCCATCATCACCACGTTGGAAATAATCCGATCGGTCGGTGCCAGCATGTCATAACCATCTGCTTGGCGCAAAGATTGATTCGCAATCCAAAGCTGCCCAATAATTTCGGACACCGTTAAATTGCGGTTAAACCCTTGTCTTCCAGTACTACAAAACGTGCACTCTAATGCACAACCCACTTGGCTTGAAATACACAATGTGCCACGGTCATCTTCAGGAATAAAAACAGTCTCTACACTACTCGACGTGCCATCTTTTTGATTATTAGCGCCCACCAACCATTTACGTGTTCCATCATCAGAAATCAGCTCTTTCTGTACATCTGGCAACGTAAAACTTGCTTCATTCGCCAACTTCTCACGCAACACTTTGGCGATATCCGTCATCTGATTCAAATCAGTGATGCCGTGCTGATACACCCAACGCATCAATTGCTTGGCGCGAAAAGGCTTCTCACCGATACTGACAAAGTAATCGGCGAGTTGCTTTTGATTAAAATTTAGTAAGTTAGTCAATGTTCGCTTCTAATCTTTTCATCTCTTCAAAATTGTGGATTGGCTAAGTTAGGCAAGGTGCAGATTGAAAAATAAAGCCGTAGCATATGGTTTATATGTGAGGCTAGATTTTTTAATCTGCAACGCTGCATAACGACGCCAATGTGCAATTGTTAGCCGAAGAAGTATTTGATTTCAATTGCAGCATTCTCAGCTGAGTCACTGCCATGCACCGCATTCGCATCAATACTCTCAGCAAAATCCGCACGAATCGTACCTGGAGCCGCTTCTTTAGGATTGGTTGCGCCCATTAAATCACGGTTTTTCAATACAGCGCCTTCGCCTTCAAGCGCTTGAATCATCAC
>JBFJJY010000013.1:0-13006 GCA_041612055.1 Methylophilaceae bacterium
AATTAAAACTAACTTGCTGAGCGGCTTAACGGTCGCTCTGGCCATGGTGCCAGAAGCCATCGCTTTTGCATTGATTGCGCATGTATCCCCACTCACTGGTCTTTACGCGGCCTTTATGATTTGCTTGATTACTTCGCTTATGGGCGGTCGTCCTGGCATGATTTCTGGTGCAACAGGTGCATTAGCGGTTGTCATGGTGGCACTGGTTGTGCAACATGGGGTGGAATATCTATTTGCTACCATCGTATTAATGGGTCTATTCCAAATGTTATTTGGCGTAGCAAAACTCGGTAAGTTTATCCGCATGGTTCCCCACCCTGTCATGCTTGGCTTTGTAAATGGTTTAGCCATGGTGATTTTTATCGCACAGTTTGGCCACTTTAAAACCACACTCCCCGATGGCACAACGCAATGGATGAATAGCGAAGAGCTAACCGTGATGGCGGTTTTAATCGCGTTAACGATGGCGATTATTTATTTATTACCCAAACTCACAAAAGCAATCCCATCCACCTTAGCTGCCATTTTAGTTGTTTCTATTGGCGCGATTAGCTTAGGCATTGAGACCAAAACTGTGGGTGATTTAGGCTCTATCGCAGGCGGCTTACCGACTTTTCACCTACCTGTGGTGCCATTTAATTTAGAAACGCTTTCTATTATTCTGCCTTACTCATTAATCTTGGCAGCTGTTGGTTTAATCGAAACACTGCTCACACTAAACTTAATTGATGACATGACCGAAACACGTGGCAAACCAAACCGCGAATCATTGGCGCAAGGCATTGCTAATATCGTAACGGGGTTATTTGGCGGTATGGGCGGCTGCGCCATGATTGGTCAAAGCATGATTAATATTAATAATGGCGCACTCAAACGCCTATCGGGTATTGCTACAGCGGTATTTTTACTGTCGTTTATTTTATTCGCCTCTAAATGGATTGAGATGATTCCATTAGCCGCGCTGATTGGCGTGATGTTAGTCGTGTCAGAAAAGACGTTTGAATGGGGCAGTTTTCGTTTATTTGGCAAAGTGCCAAAACCTGATATCTTTGTCGGCATCTTAGTAGCTGTCATTACTGTTTTTGCAGATTTAGCCATTGCTGTGATTGTCGGCGTGATTTTCTCAGCGCTCACCTTTGCTTGGGAACATGCTAAAAATATTCGCGCAAGTTCATCAATCGATGAAGCAGGAACCAAAACCTATGTTTTAAATGGATCTCTGTTCTTTGCTTCAATTTCAGCATTCCAAAGTTTATTTACACCTAAAGAAGACCCAAAAGAGGTCATTATCGATTTTAAAGATGCGAAAGTGGTTGATCATTCAGCATTAGAGGCAATTGACGCACTAGCAGCAAAGTATGTTGCCGCAGGTAAAACACTGCACCTAAAGCACCTCAGCCCAGATTGTTTAGAGATTCTAGATAATGCCAAAGGCATGGTCGAAGTGAATGTACTTGAAGATCCTACCTATCATATTGCGGATAACAAGCTCGGTTAACGTCATCTTTCTCAACTAGGTATTTTGAACTAGGCCCGTTTTGTCCTATCATAAGATAATGAGTTTGGACAACGACACTGATGACGAACTAAACCTGTTTAAACAGGCCGTTGCGGATGCGCGTCCGATTAAAGTCAATCGCGTTATTCATCCTGTCAAAAAGCCCAAACCGATTCCAAGGCAGTTCCAGCGAGATGAGCGTCAAGCACTGATAGACTCGCTCAGTGACCATTATATCCCTGCCTATGAGCAGGAAACAGGTGAAGAGCTACTGTATATCCGGGAAGGTCAATCGCCCGTTATTTTAAGTAAGCTTAGGCGCGGTCACTGGGTCATTCAAAAACATATCGATTTACATGGGTTAGTCAGTGATGAAGCCCGCGCCTATGTGTCAGAATTTATCTCCGATTGTAAAAAGCGTGGTATTCGCTGTGTGCGCATTGTGCATGGTAAAGGGCTGGGCTCACGTAATAAAGAGCCTGTGTTAAAGAATAAACTCCGTGGTTGGCTGATGCAAAAAGACGAAGTCATTGCCTACGCGCAAGCCAGACAGCAAGATGGCGGTAGTGGCGCGGTGATTGTTTTATTAAAGGCTTAAATATTTTATTTATGGTTTATGTCAATGACTAATCACATACAAATGTTGCCTTTCATGGTGTTATTCGTCTTCGTTGTCGCTGGGTGTAGTGAGCTCAATAAAACAAATCAAGCGACAGATAGTTTTAATCAAGAGTCATCATCAATGACAACTGACCAATGGGTTGGCACTTGGTATGGGCCAGAAAATACTTTTCTAGAGATATCAGGTAGTGGCGGTCAATATCAACTGATTATCCAAAACCTTGATAGCGCTCGTACTTTTCAAGGCTTTTCTGCAGGCAATCAAATTCAATTTGAAAGAGATGGTCTTAAAGAAATGATACACGCCACTGATGGCAAAAAAACAGGGATGAAGTGGCTGACTGAAAAATCAAATTGTTTGACCGTTAGATATGGTGAAGGCTATTGCCAGAATTGATAAAAAGTAATCATTTGTCAACCAAGCAAGCGCGCCCTACTGCTACAAGCCTAACTCACTCAATCCCGCATGATCATCTGGTCGCCGACCTAAAGGCCAAAAAAACTGACGGTCACTTTCTTTGATTGGCATATCATTAATACTGGCATAGCGTAATTCCATCAAACCGTTTTCATCAAACTGCCAGTTTTCATTGCCATAACTTCTAAACCAGTTGCCTGCGTCATCATGCCACTCATAAGCAAAGCGCACAGCGATACGACTGCCTTCGAATGCCCATAACTCTTTGATTAAACGATAATCTAACTCTTTTGCCCATTTGCGCGTTAAAAACTCGACTATCTGCTCGCGCCCTTTGGGAAACTCGGCGCGATTGCGCCATTGCGAATCTGGTGTATACACCATAGAAACGCGCTGCGGATCCCGACTATTCCAACCATCTTCTGCCATACGTATTTTTTGAATGGCAGTCTCACGGGTAAAAGGTGGTAATGGCGGACGAATGTCAATTGACTCACTCATGTTGAATTCCTTTTGCTAATAATTGATTAAATTGTTGCTGTTCATACTGTAATTGTTGGATAAACATCAATTTATTTTTTGTTAACCGTTGGATGACTAAAGCACCTTCTAAGAAAATCAAAAATCGCTCTGACCATAATTTAGCTTCATGTGCATCCATGCCAATTTCTTGTGCTAGCCTCTCCAATGCATATAAAAATGCGTCATAGATTGCGTTAAGTTGCTGTTGTATATTAGGTTTAACCTCACCCAAACTCAGTACATTGAGTAAACAGTTTTTACTACCATCCACAAAAAACAATTGAACGGCTGCAATCATCGTATTAAATCGCACTTCAGGTGCGAGTGTTCTATTCAACAATGGAACGATCATGGTTTGTTGTATCTCCATTTGCACATAAGCGACCGCGGCCTTTGCCATGTCTTCTTTGCCAGCTGGAAATCGATGGTAAAGACTCGATTTTTTTAACCCCGTGACAGTCGATAATAAAGAAATTGTGGTGCCTTCATAACCATATTGTCTAAATATCTCGACTACCGCAGTCATTAGTACATCATCATTAATTGTTGGTAGCGCCATCGATTAGTTTCGCTTATGGTTAATTGTCAGAGAATAACAAGAATATACCGAACGTTCGTTACAATGTCAATTGTAACGAACGTTCGGTATTTATTTAATTAGTCTTGCTTAATTTATAGAGATATCTGACTGCGTGACTTTTGGTGTCTTGCTAATGATGATTGATTTGTTGATAAAACGAGATTGTTGAGCTGTTATTCTTCGCCTAAGAAACCACCGCTTTGATGCGCCCAGAAGCTGGCGTACAGCCCTTTTTTGGCGAGCAAAGATTGATGACTGCCTGACTCAACAATGCGTCCTTGGTCTAACACAATCAATTTATCCATAGCGGCAATCGTCGATAAGCGATGGGCAATGGCGACCACGGTTTTACCTTGCATCAGGTTGTATAAGCTTTCTTGAATAACGGCTTCAACTTCGCTATCTAAGGCACTGGTCGCTTCGTCTAATAATAAAATGGGGGCATCTTTGAGCATGACGCGGGCAATAGCAATACGTTGTCGTTGACCACCTGACAATTTCACACCACGCTCACCCACATGGGCATCGTAACCTTGACGGCCCTTAGCATCACGCAATTGCAGGATAAACTCATGCGCTTCTGCCCGCTTTGCGGCGGCTATCATATCGGCTTCTGATGCATCAGGACGACCATATAAAATATTGTCGCGCACACTGCGATGTAGCAAAGAAGTATCTTGCGTGACCATGCCAATTTTTTCACGCAAACTATTTTGGGTAACGGCTTGCACATTTTGACCATCAATCAAGATTTCACCTTGTTGCACTTCATAGAAGCGCAACAATAGATTGACTGCGGTAGATTTGCCCGCACCAGAGCGACCAACCAAACCGACTTTTTCACCCGGTTTAATATCGAGCTGAAAGTTCTCTAATACCTGCTTTTGCTCAGGATAAGCAAAACTCACTTGATGAAATTGCACATGGCCTTGCGTGACTTTTAATGGTTCGGCATCAGGTCTATCGACAATGCTATGGCGCATGGAAAGTGTATTAATACCGTCTTGCACGGTACCAATTTGCTCATAGAGAGAGGTTAATTCCCACATCACCCAATGAGATATGCCGTTTAAACGCAAACACATGGCGGCAATTGCCGCGATGCCGCCTACGCTCATCTGCCCTTTTGTCCATAGCCATAAGCCAAAGCCACCACTGGTAATAATCAAAATCATATTCAGCAAATGATTAATGGTTTCTATGCTACTCACCAACCGCATTTGTTGATGTACAGTGCCTAAAAATTCAGTCATGGCACCTTGCGCATAATTGGCCTCTCGTCCTGCATGCGAGAATAATTTAACCGTACTGATGTTGGTATAAGCATCGGTGATGCGCCCTGTCATTAATGAGCGCGCATCGGCTTGTTGTTGTGAGACTTTGCTGAGCTTTGGGACAAAGTAATATAGCGCGCTGGCATATAAAATAAGCCATGTGAGAAATGGAATAATAATCAGCGGATTAAAATTACCCACAATGGCAATCATGGTGGCAAAGTAGATGGTGACAAAAACCATGATTTCAGACACGATAAACCACACATCGCGCACGGCCAGCGCTGTTTGCATCACCTTGGCTGATACCCGCCCTGCAAACTCATCTTGATAAAAGCTCATGCTTTGATGCAGCATTAAACGATGAAAATTCCAACGCATGCGCATAGGGAAATTACCTGCTAGCGACTGATGTTTAAGTAGCGTTTGCAAACCTAGCAATACGGTACTGGATAACAGAATAATTGCCAAAATCAATAACGTATGTTTTTCTAAACCCCAAAACAAATCAGGCGGCGTATCACTTAACCAGTCGACCACTTTGCCCATCATGGCAAATAGCAACGCTTCAAAGACACCCAAGAGCGCAGTGAGGATGGTCATGGCAATCAGAAACGGACGCATGCCCGCGGTACACGTCCACACAAACGTCCAAAACCGTTTTGGTGGCGGCTGAATATCTTCCTTAGGGAAAGGGTTGACCAGTTGCTCGAATTTGGCAAATAAAGTTGAAAACATAAAAATCGATTTCTTTACAAGATTGGTTTGACGATGAGGCAAACAGCTTCAGCGGCAATCCCCTCGCCACGACCTGTAAAACCGAGTTTCTCAGTGGTGGTGGCTTTGATATTGATTTGATCTATCTTAATGCCACAATCTTGCGCGATATTAGCGCACATTTGCGCAGTATGTGGACTGAGTTTTGGGGCTTCGCAAATGACAGTTGCATCAATATTGCTTACTACATAAGCCTGCTTAGCAAGCAAACCAACGACATGCTGTAATAATGTACGCGAATCAATGCCTTTGTAGCGATCATCGGTTGGTGGAAAATGTTTCCCAATATCACCTAAAGCAGCTGCGCCTAATAGTGCATCGCAAATGGCATGTAACAAAACATCCGCATCAGAATGGCCATCCAAGCCTTTATCATGCGTTATGGTGACGCCACCAATAATGCACGGACGGCCTTCAACCAAACGATGCACATCAAAACCATGCCCAACTCGCATTTACGTGTTTCCTCCAGATTGTTCAACAATCATTTCTAACAACGCCAAATCTTCAGGATAGGTGACTTTAAGATTTCTTAATTCGCCGTGTACTAATTTTGGACTTAATCCTAATGCTTCTATCGCTTCTGCTTCATCTGTTGGCAAACCTTCATATTCACTCAAAGCCTGCTTTAATGTTACATAGCGAAACATTTGCGGGGTTTGCGCTTGCCACAAATTTTGTCTTGAGATGGTTTGATCAACGATATTCAATTCGTTCGATTTTTTAATCGTATCGGCAACTGGCATGGCGAGCAAACCGCCCACGGCATCATCTGCTAGGCTATCTAACAAACGATCAAGCAACGCACGAGTCAACCCTGGCCTTGCCGCATCATGTACGAGCACCCAATCATCCGCATCCACTTTCATCGCATTCAAGGTGTTTAATACTGTCTCTGATCGGCTTTCACCACCGGTATAGTGCACATGCAAGCGATCTTCTGCATTGAGATTCAAACTATGCCAGAACTTATCTTGCGGGCTGAGCGCTAGATGCACCGACTCAATGCGTGGATGATTAAAAAATGTTTGAATAATATGTGCAATAATTGGCTTGCCTGCAAGCGATAGATATTGCTTGGGTAGTACATTGAGCATTCGTGTACCAATGCCAGCGGCAGGAATAATGACATGAAATAAGTGCATACAGTAAGTTTAGCATGTTGAAATGACAGAATAATGTTAATTGTAAACTGAATGGGATATCCCAAGTTAATCTTGCTTTTGATCTATTACACTATTTGTAATAATCATTAAACCTAAAAAATGATGAAACGAGATTCAAGCTCAAAAGGCTTAAATTAAGAGATGCCGCATACACAACTACCTGTCGTATTAGATAAAATCATTTCTTTAACCAAAGTGAGGGACTCTAACGCACTAGAGTTATCTTTAGCGCAAACCTTACTCGCGCTCGCCAATGTCAAAAATACGACCATTCACAGTGCAGGTAATATCATTAGAATGAATCATGCTTTAGCTCATGATCAAAAAATTACTGAAACCGAAGCCATGCCTCCAGCAATAATCACTGCCTTGTCGACTTCATTAGACACCGCCAAGCCCTTGGTTATTCCGTTAGATGAAAGCAAAAAATTAACACTGTTTCCCTTAATGTGTTCAAAGCAAAAGCCCTTTGCCATCATTTCGGTAGAAGAAACAGAAACCGTTTCAAACCACGGTTTAACTATGCAGATTTTGCACATTTATCATAATTTTTTATCGCTTATCAACGACAATGAGCGCGACACATTAACGGGCTTATTAAACCGCAAAACTTTTGATCTTAAAATCAACGATACTATTTCAAATTTACAGAGTAATGTGTTAAACCAAATAGCTAATGAGCATAATTACCTTGCGATTTTTGACATTGACCACTTCAAACGTGTCAATGACACTTATGGACACCTAATTGGAGATGAGGTGCTGTTGCTGTTTTCACAGCAGATGGAAAAAAACTTTAGAGATCAAGATTTATTGTTTCGGTTTGGTGGCGAAGAGTTTGTTGGCATCTTTCAGTGTGCGAGTAATGACGCTATCACGCATATCTTAAATCGGTTTAGAAAAACCATTGAGGACTTCAACTTTCCTCAAGTAGGCAAAGTGACTGTTAGCTGCGGCTATACCAAAATCCTTGCTTTTGACCTTTCTTCCAAAGTGATTGACCGTGCTGATACCGCACTTTATCACGCTAAAAACAACGGAAGAAACCAAGTCAGTCAGCATGAGCAACTAATCGACTCGGGGCAACTAGTCGAGAAAAACACCAGTGGCGAAGTTGAATTGTTTTAACTTTCAAGTCGCATAACGTGACAGAAGAAGTGCAAGACTTCATCCATCACGACTTTAGACAAATCACATTAGACACATCAAAGGCTACTTGCCTTAATCTGCTGCGGTTGAACTAATTTTATGGATAGTTAAATCAGCGCCTTCAAACTCTTCTTCTTCGTTTAAACGAATACCGACCAATTTTTTGAGCACACCATAGACAATAAAGCTACCTGCTACTGCAATTAAAATAGCAAGACTCGTTCCGATCAATTGCGACATAAAGCTGACGCCACCCATACCGCCTAATGCTTGACTGCCAAAGATGCCTGCTGCAAGTCCGCCCCAAGCACCGCATAAGCCATGCAACGGCCACACTCCTAATACATCATCAATTTTCAAACGATTTTGCGTTATGGTAAATGCCCAGACAAATAAAGCGCCAGCCACTAGGCCAGTGGTTAAAGCGCCTAATGGGTGCATCACATCAGAACCAGCGCATACTGCAACTAAGCCTGCAAGCGGTCCATTATGCACAAAACCAGGGTCATTTTTACCCAACACCACAGCGGCTAATGTACCGCCGACAAGTGCCATTAAAGAGTTAACAGCAACCAATCCAGAGATGCCCTGTATTGATTGTGCCGACATGACATTAAAACCAAACCAACCTACCGTCAGTATCCAAGCGCCTAATGCTAAAAATGGAATACTAGAGGGTGGATGTGCAAACATTTGACCATCCTTACCATAACGACCTACGCGTGCGCCCAATAACACGACTGCTACTAACCCAATCCAGCCGCCCATGGCGTGCACAACAACAGAACCAGCAAAATCATGGAAAGCAAAACCAAATTGTGTGGCTAAAAAATCCTGAATACCATAATGACCATTCCATGCGATTCCTTCAAAGAAGGGATACACAAAACCAACCAAAATAAATGTTGCGGCAATTTGTGGATTAAATTTTGCGCGCTCCGCAATACCGCCAGAAACAATGGCAGGAATCGCCGCAGCAAAAGTTAATAGAAAAAAGAATTTGACTAACTCATAACCACTTTTGGCTGCAAGCACCTCTGCACCACTGAAGAAGTTAACGCCATATGCAATACCATATCCAATAAAAAAGTAAGCAATAGTCGATATAGAAAAATCGACCATAATTTTGACTAAAGCGTTAACTTGGTTTTTATGACGTACCGTACCCAGTTCCAAAAAGGCAAAACCTGAATGCATGGCTAACACCATAACAGCGCCCAGCAACACAAACAACGTATTGTTTGCAGATATTAATTGTTCCATTTAACTCCCCCGTTGAATTATTTTGAGATTTTTTCGCTTGAAATTTTTTTCAGTAAAAAAGCAAAAATTACGCCAAATTAAAACCATTGATTTATAACAACTTTATATATTGATTATACTAAAAATGCACATAATAAGTGCATTTGCATGTGCATTGCACCAAATATGCTCATATTTTTATCATATTGTCCCAGACTAATTTAGTTGTCTATTAACGATGACTAACAGCGCGATGCTTGGTAATAATTTGACCTAAATTGCCAACGTTTGATTGTTACTGCCCATCTATTGTCATAAGATAGCCATTAAAGAGAATGTCATTTTACTGCGCAGCTTGAACTGTCAATGAATTGGCCCAACATGCATCCAATAGAAACAAACAGATAGAAGCAAAAACATCATGTTCGAAATATTATTACTGGTTATCATCATATTAATTGGTTGGTTTTGGTCCGACACCGTTGCTAAACGAGAAATTGCAATTTATGTTGGCAGAGAGCTAGCCAACCGCTGGAATTTACAACTATTGGATGAAACGGTCTCCTGCAAAAAAATAAGTTTTGCGCGTAATAGTCGCGGCCATGTTCAACTTGTTCGTTTATATGAGTTTGAAGTGAGTGCAGATGGTCGTAGTCGCTTAGCTTGCAGTTTACAACTGCTTGGCAAGCAATTACAAAGCTGGGACATTCCTCCGTATTTACAACCAGTACACTAAACAATGTTATATGTTGGACGTTTTGCCCCTTCACCAACAGGCCCTTTACACTTTGGCTCGCTTGTTGCCGCAGTTGCCAGCTTTCTAGAAGCGAAAACGCATCACGGCAAATGGTTGCTTCGTATAGAAGACTTAGACACGCCGCGGGTACAAGCTAGAGCGACAGACGATATCATCCGCACGTTAGCGTCGTTTGGATTTGAATGGGATGGCGCTATTATGTATCAAAGCCAGCGAACTGAAGCTTATCTCAATGCGTTTACCCAATTAAAAGACAAACAATTAATCTACCCATGCACTTGTACCCGCAAAGAGATTGCTGACTCTGCCTCTCATATTGGAATTGAGGGCATCATGTACCCGGGCACGTGTTTGACACAAGCGATTAAACCCAATGCACCCGTGGCTTGGCGCATTAAAACAAGTAACCAAGCCATACATTTTAATGATGTCATTCAAGGTGATATTCATCAAAACTTAGCATACGATATCGGTGATTTTGTATTAAAGCGCGCTGATCATTTATTTACTTATCAGTTAGCTGTTGTCGTAGATGATGCCGAGCAAGGTATTACTCATATAGTGCGTGGAGCAGACTTGCTTAACTCGACACCACGTCAAATTTATCTTCAAACTCAATTAAATTTCAACACACCAAATTACGCGCATATTCCCATCGCTACAAACAATGACGGACAAAAGCTCAGCAAACAAACGCTAGCAAAGAGCTTGAGTTCTTCAGCAGCACCAACCGCTTTGGTTAGTGCACTCACCTTCCTTAATCAGGCGCCACCAATTGAGCTGAAGCATGAGAATCTAAGCACTTGTTGGCAATGGGCGCTTGCTAATTGGAATTGCGCGTTAATCCCTAAGACACAGAGCCAAACAATCTAATCATTTCATCAATCAAAACATCCAAGATATAAATGTTATTGATAATAATTACCATTTACGTTAATATTACGCGCTTAGCAGTTTTAGTATATAAATTAACGATTAATCTCTTGGAATTGTCATGAATAAAACCTCTTATCAACTAAAGAAATCAACCCATCTCATGCTACGTACATTTGGTCTCATTATTGGGGCAAGCCTAATCACTATGCAGCAATCAGCACTAGCTGAAGAAAACAATATTGTTTTGGAGAGTGTTGAAGTCGTTGGGGAAAAAATTAGCGACACCAAACCAGTTAAAGGTTACAACGCCAAAAAAAGTACAACAGCCACCAAAACCGATACTGCGTTACGTGATGTGCCGCAAGCGATTACGGTGATTACCCAAGATGTGATTAAAGATCAATCGATTCAAAGCATTGCCGATACAGTCCGCTACGTTCCAGGCGTTACCGCATCTCTGGGTGAAGGCAATCGGGATGCCATTGTGTTTAGGGGCAATCAAACAACGAGCGATTTATTCATTGATGGTATGCGTGACGACGTTCAGGTTTATCGTGATTTATATAATACAGACCGTGTTGAGGTGCTAAAAGGTCCTAATGGTATGATTTTTGGTCGTGGTGGTGCTGGCGGCGTACTCAATCGTGTCACCAAAAAAGCGGGTTGGGATCCAGTGAAAGATTTGAGTGTTACTTACGGCGCTTGGAATCAAAAGCGCATTTCTGGCGACTATGGCACAGGCTTAACCAGCGATGTTGCATTTAGAGTGAATGCGGTTTATGAAGATGCTGACTCTTATCGCGATGGTGTTAATTTAGAGCGCTTTGGTATTACCCCAACCGTGACGATTGCTCCTGATGAAAACACAACCATTTATTTATCAACAGAATACTTTAAAGATAAACGTATTGGGGACCGTGGTGTACCGTCAGTAGCGAATGCGAGTGGCGAAAACAGAAGACCATTTAATATCGGAGACGAAGATCAATTTTTTGGTAATGCCGCTTTAAGTCCTACTGAGTCAGAAACGGTCGCATTTAATGCCATTATCGAGCATACATTTGCCAATAAAGTGAAGATAAGAAACAATACCCGCTATGCCAATTACAATAAGTTTTATCAAAATATTTATGCTAACTCTCCAGTTAGCGGTGCTGGTACATTGACTCTGGCTGGTTATCGAGATGAAACAGATCGAGTCAATATTATTAACCAAACGGATGTTACGATTCCATTTTCTACTGGCTCACTCAATCACAAATTTTTAGTTGGTGCAGAAATAGTCGAGCAAGATGATAAAAATGCTCGGTTAACAATGCCTAATGTAAACAATGTTTCAGCTAGCAATCCAATTACAACCGGTAGTTTTAATACGCTAGCGAGAGATCAAGAAACTGATGTTAGTAGTCGTGCTTTGTATGTGCAAGATCAAATTGAACTGTCACCACAATGGCAGGTGGTTGCAGGCTTGAGACGTGATATTTTTGACACCGATTATACAAATAAAACAAACCCAGCCAATAGACTAAATGTCAAAACGACAAATGCCTTTTGGTCGCCAAGAGCAGGCTTAATATTCAAACCGACTGAGAATACATCGCTTTACACAAGCTATAGTCTATCCTATGCACCAAGAGCTGGTGACCAGCTAACTGGTTTTAGAGGTAATGAAAATAGACCTGAATTATTTGAACCAGAGAAATTTATTAATAAAGAAATTGGTGTGAAATGGGATATCAATCGTGATTTATCCTTTACAGCAGCTACCTATCTTTTAGAGAGGGAAAATTTAATTGCGAGAGACCCAAACCTGGGTGGCGCTACTGTATTAATTGATGGTCAAGAGACCAAAGGGGTAGAACTCAGTTTAGCAGGCAATTTAACAGATAAATGGTCTGTAATCGCCTCTTACACCTATCAAGATGGCGAAATTACAAAAGATCAGGGCGCAGCAGGTGCAATCAGTATCAAAAAAGGCAGCGAACTCGCCGAAACACCAGATCATAGTTATGCATTATGGAATAAGTATGAGATTAATAACACGTGGGCAGTTGCACTTGGTGTAGTTGGTCGTTCAGAAATGTATGCGGCAATTCCACAGGTAGGCGATAGCACTGTTTTACCAG
>JBFJJY010000014.1:0-13001 GCA_041612055.1 Methylophilaceae bacterium
CCCTGGATGATCTTGAAATGGATATAGCAAGCGGCGGCGACCTGGGTCGCTACCAGCTTGACCTCGCGTTGCAAGGAGGCTACCTGGACCTGTTGCAGTACCTTCAGGCGCTGGAATCGATGTCATGGAAATTTTTCTGGCAAACCGTCGATTTCCGGATCGCAGAACATCCCCGGGCAATAACCCGGATCCAGTTGTATACGCTGGGAGCGCAGGATGTATAAGCGCCTTGCTCAAACTGACTGACATTTTGCGCACCCCACATGATGCTAGAATTGCTTAAAATTTGCTGCGCTTGAAATAAATACACATAGGGTAAACAGAGACCGATATCGACCTGATTGATATGTTTTACTGCTTTAATAGTCGCCAGCATCCGCCTTTCATTGTCGACTAAACTACCATTTAATTTCCAATTACCAACGACTAATGGTCTACGCATAGGCATTGAATTTGTTGTCACTGCGAATTAATGATGCGAACATCACGTTGTGGGAATGGAATTTCAATATTATTTTGTTGTAGCGTTTCGAGAATAATCAAATATAAATCACCGCCTACGCGATTTTTACCATCATCAATGCCTTCCATCCAGAACTCAACAAACATATTGATGCCATTGTCGCCAAAGCTATCAATTTCACAGTCTGGGCGCTCTTCGAAAGGTAAATCATCGCCGCTTAATACCTGTGGATGTGTCGAAACCGCTGCTTTAATCAGTTCAACCATACTGCGCACATCGGTGTTATAAGCCACTGAGAAGTCGACGCGATAACGCTGCTTTTTATTTTTATGGGTCCAATTGGTAAATGAGCCAGTAATAAATTTCTCATTCGGCACCACGATGTCTTTACCGTCGAAGGTTTCCAAAGTTGTGGAGCGCATATTGAGCTGAGTCACTAAACCAGATTTACCATCCTCTAGCTCAACATGATCGCCCACTGTGATGGATTTATCTAAAATAATAATCACGCCAGAGATAAAGTTAGAGGCAATTGCTTGTAAACCAAAGCCCAAACCAACACCCACCGCGCCACCAAAAACAGCCAGCGCCGTTAAATTAATGCCCATTAATTTAAGCAACAACAATATGATTACAAAAATCAATGCGATTTCATACAACTTAGCAAACAACTCTTTGGTTTTTACATCCAATGATTCATGGTTTCGAATCATATTTTGGCCAGTTCTATTCGATAATCGACCTAACCAAAACAGCAACGAACCAAATATAAATAAGCGTAAGAAGCCATATAGAGATAATCGTATATCACCGACTTGAATAGCGATTGCATCGAGTACTTTAATGACATCACCCAATATGCCAATAAAGTGAAAGAAGATAATCGGCATCCCAATCCAGCGGAATGCAATAATCAAGATAGGCTGATTGACCAGCAAATTAATAGTGGAATTGGCTAATAACAAAATTGCGATTGCCAGCGCACCTTGCATAACCCAACCATCCTCAACAATATATTGGCTAAACTCGACCAATATTCTAAGCAATACAATCGCAATGATTGGGAACAACAACTTACCTGCCAAATCAAAACCAGTAATGTTGCCGTTTTTTGGTGTGTTGTTATTGAGAAACGGGATGTAGTGCCTTAATTGACGCGTCATAATGTAGGCAACGATATAAATCGCAATAATCAGCGCAATTTGACTATAAGTCTCTGACTGCGAAAAAACATGTGATAGCTTTTCCGCCATGTGGTTTAAGGTGGTCTCTAAATTATGAATATTCATTCCTAGCCCTAATTAAGTCGTGTTGATAGCCGTTTAATCATGAAAGCATACTATATAACATCGTGGAATTGGGTATGAAAAACCGTTTAGCTTCAGCCAAAACACGGTCACCTAGGGTTGAACTGAGGCTATTGTTTTATTCTTAACTTTGACATTGCTAAAGAGGCAGCTGCTGTTCTTGTTTCAACACCAAGCTTGATAAACACATGTTCAAGATGCTTATTCACCGTTCGCGGACTCGAGCCTAGAATATCCCCAATATCGCGACTGGTTTTACCTTTCATTGTCCAATACAAGACTTCTGATTCACGCTTTGTCAGTTTAAACAGATGCATTAACGCATCCACTTGTGCCGAGTCAGACTCTTCTCGCAGCACAATCATCCATTGCTCTTCACTCGACACGTCTCCAGGGCTGAGTGTTAAACGTTTTGCGCTTTTTATCACGGTCAGTGGTTCTAACGTCTTGCCTGAAGGATCAGCTTGATAAGCCGTGGTAATCCATTCAAATACGGTTGGTGGCGTCATCAAATCAACAAGACTAGATGAACCCATTTCTTCAGAAAAATACGTTTTTAACCAATCGCGTGAAAGTGGTGTTTGCCAAATGATTTTACCGTTGCGCGGGGTAATCGCAATCGCCGCTTGACCAAATGCATCCAAAGCGCTTCTTGCTTGTGTGACCTGTCTTGATGTTTGCAATTGCGACAACATGCGAACAAGCACCTCATTAATGCGAATCGGTTTCGTCACATAATCGGTGCCACCCGCCTCAAATGCAGCAACGACATGTTCCGTCTCGGTTAATCCTGTCATAAAAATAACTGGAATATGGCTGGTTCTATTACTCGCTTTTAGTCTTCTACAAACCTCAAAACCATCCATTCCAGGCATTACAGCATCTAACAGAATCACATCTGGCTCAATGTCTGCCGCTACCTCAAGGGCTGTCTCGCCGTTACTCGCGACTAAAACCGTATAGCCATACTCATCAAGCGCGTCATGTAGCACCGCACTATTGTCTTGCACATCATCAACAATCAGTACGACTGAAGATGGTTTTTGATTGTTATCGTTCATTTCATCATCTCTTTTAAGAGTACTTTCATTTCCTCTATCTGAAACTGACTCGATAAATCCCGCATCCGCGCCACAAAATCTAGATAATCTTGATTGGTGTTTTCAATCATTTCTAGCGTCTTATTAATCCCTTTAACATGTCCAATATTGGCGCAAACCAGTAATTCATTTAACATCTCTTTTGGTGGCAACTGCATTTTTATCAATGCTACCGAGGCAATCGCGATTCTATTTCTTTCATCTATCGATTCCAGGTATTGTTCCATATCACTCTCACTAGTTACCCATTCTAACGCAAGTTTTTTGCCTATCCAGTTTAACAGCTCTTCCACACTCACTGGTTTTACAATAAAGTCACTAGAATCAATATCAGCAGCATTTTCTAAGTTTTGGTCGAAAGCATTGGCTGAAACAATACCAATAATCGTATCAGCCTGATGAATTTTACGAATAATATAAGAAGCCTCCCAACCATCCATAACTGGCATGGCTAAATCCATCAAAATAATATCTGGTTTAAAGGTCGGATAAATAGTTAAACATTCTTGCCCAGTCGAAGCTTCCGCCATTTCAAAACCCAAAGGCTCAAGAATGTTAATGATGAGTTCTCTATCCACATCTTCATTATCAACCACCAACACTTTGCGCCTTTTACCCAAATAGCCAACACGTGATTGATTCAATATCGGCACGATATCATCTGCACGAAATGTTTGAGGTAAAAATAAATTCATGGTGAATGTTGTTCCTTTGCCGACCTCGCTGGTAAAGCTCAACTCGCCACCCATCAATTCAGCTAATAACTTGCTAATCGTCAAGCCCAAACCCGTGCCACCGACATTGACATGATTCGACGCACTGCCGCGTGAAAATGGCTCAAATATTTTTTGATATTCAGATTCAGGAATACCAGGCCCTGTGTCTTCTACTTCAATATGGGCCAGTTCGCGTGCATATTTGATGCGAAAAGTAATTTTTCCGGCTTTTGTAAATTTAAGCGCATTACCCAAAATATTAATCAATATTTGGGTTAAGCGCTTTTGATCTACTTTGACAAAGTCTGGTAGTTTTCCTTGGATTTCATATTCAAAAATCAGCCCTTTATTACGCGCTTGCAATTCAAACATACTGACGATTTGATCAATAAATTCTGGAAAGTGAATCAGTTTATGTTCAAAAGTTAATTTACCACTTTCAATCCGTGCAATATCCAAAGTCCCTTCAATCAAAGAAAGTAAATGTTCGCCACTACGTCGAATCACTCGGATGGCTTGCCTACGATTGGTCGGGATTGTTTTGTCATTATCTAACAGCTGCGCATAGCCCAATATGCTATTAAGCGGCGTTCTCAATTCATGACTAATACCTGTGATATAACGACTTTTAGCTTGATTAGCCTGCTCTGCATGTTGTCTAGCTAATTGCAATTCTGCATCGGTTTGTTTGTGCAGTTCAATTTCACGCATGAGCAAACCTGTTTGTCGGTTAGATTCTTCTTGTGCTACACGTCTACTTTCCGTTGTTAACACCAACCACCAAGCAATAATACCGCTGGCAAATACCAACGCAGCGAAAACCTTTAAATAGCCTGCTTTTAAAAAGGGTAACAACGTTGAGGATAAATTGCCGAGCGTCGATACTTCGTGAGAATAAATCAAGCCCAACATCACGCCAAAAAATGCCAGCGCAATAAACATCAGCAATAAATAATGAGCCACTCCCCCTTTTAAATATGGCCAAATCCATTTGGGCAGTATGAATTTACTCGCGTCTAACCATTGACTAGACAACCGTGCTTTTGGCTTACACGCATCATTACAACGCGCATCTAAACAACAGCACAGCGAACAAATAAAACCTTGATAAGCTGGGCAATGTGCCATGTCATCAGTTTCATATTCTTTTTCGCACAGTACGCATTTTTGTACGCGCTGTTTAGCTGGAAACACATAAGGTTGACGCGCTATGTAATACCGGCCTTTGGTTAACCATGCAATGAGCGGTGAAATGACGAATGCACTACCTAATGCAATAAAAGCAGAAAATGCTTTTGCTTCTATACCAAATAAACCGGTAAATGCTGAGAGTGATAAAATAGAAGCAACAAGCATCGTACCAACGCCCACGGGGTTAATGTCGTATAAATACGCACGTCGAAACTCGATTCCTTTCGGACTCAATCCTAATGGTTTATTAATCACCAAATCGGCAACCACGGCGGCTATCCAAGCAATGGCAATATTCGAATAAAAACCGAGCACTTCTTCCAACACTTGAAAAACATCAAGCTCCATCAAAATAATGGCAATCACTGCATTAAAGACAACCCACACGACTCGCCCAGGATGGCTATGGGTCAGGCGCGCGAAGAAGTTAGACCATGCCAAAGAGCCTGCATACGCATTGGTCATATTAATTTTCATCTGCGAAATCACCACAAATAAAGCCGTTGCAGCAAGTGCAAGTTCTTTGGAACTAAATACTTGTTCATAGCCGATTAAATACATATGTGTTGGATTCATGGCCTCTAAAAAAGACATATCGCTTTGAATCACCAAGTAAGCCAGCAAAACGCCAGCCGCCATTTTCAACATGCCGACAAATATCCAACCTGGCCCTGCTAACAATACACCTAGATTCCAGCGCCAATGATTTTCGGCTGTTTTTTCTGGCATAAATCTTAAGAAGTCCACTTGTTCGCCAATTTGCGGAATAAGGGCGACACCAACAGCGGTCGCTGCACCAAACATGAGCAAATTAAATTCTCCAGATCCGCCTGCGAGACCTGAAAAACTCAACATGCGAGAAATCACCAATGGATCTTGATAAAGCACTGCAATAAAAGGCAGGCTCATTAAAATCATCCAAATGGGTTGTGTGAACATTTGTATTCGATTGATTAATGTCACACCATGAATGACAAAAGGAATAACAACTAAAGCACTGACAAGATAACCAATATAGAGTGGCAAATGAAAATACAACTCAAGGGCATAAGCCATAATAGCGGCTTCGAGCGCAAATAAAATGAAGGTAAAAGAGGCATATATAAATGAGGAAATGGTGGAACCAATATAACCAAAACTGGACCCACGGGTTAGCAAATCCATGTCTAGGCCATATTTGGCGGCGTAGAAGCTAATTGGTAAAGCGGTAAAAAAGATAATGATGCCTACAGCCAGTATCGCCCATAGCGCATTAGTGATGCCATAATTAACAGCTATTGTGCCGCCAATGGCTTCTAGTACCAGAAAGGAGATTGCACTTAATGCAGTATTAGAAACACGAAAAATTGACCACTTACGGAATGATCTTGGCGTAAAACGCAAGGCATAGTCTTCTATTGATTCGTTAGCAACCCAAGTATTATAGTCGCGCCGAATCTTAACAATTTTTTGTGTTGCATTTCCTGTTACAGGCAAACTCAAATTATCAGTTGTCAATTCAACATTCCAAAGCATCAGTTAAGGAGCGAAGTATATAACAAGCAACAACTGTACCGTTGAGACTGTCCAACGAAATCACCTAGTGAATCGCACCACTAGGGTTTTATCAGCGCGGTGCATTAATTGACTAACCAAAAGCTGCCCGCTAATACCATCACCAGCGCTAGCCCTAAATCAATCCAACGTCTTATCTGATGGCGTTGCATACCAGCAATATAACCAATGCCATGCAAGAGCAACGTTGCGATTAGCATACCTAACAACGCATTGGTGTGCTGCGCACCATTTAACTCGATCCCATGCGCTAAGCCATGTAGCAAAGCAAAACAAGCCACAATCGCCACTTTTGCTTTTGCAGGTAAAGATAGATTAATCGCCAATAATAGTCCCATTACAATCACGCTTGATGCGATGGCTGCCTCCATTGCGGGCATTTGCAAATCTACAAATCCTAAACCTGCACCAACCGCCATCAAGCACACGAAAGTTAACGGTAATTGCCAACGCAAATTACCCTCTAATTTAGCCGCCCACACACCAACCGCTAGCATCATTAGTAAATGATCCCACCCCATAAACGGGTGCACAAATCCAGCATAAAAACTGGAGAGTTCATGTCCGGGATGCGCTAACGCAAATGTTGAAAACAGTGATAACAAAATACCACCAAATAGTTGTTTTTTCATGTCGACTCCTAAAGCATTAAACCTTGTTTTTCAATAAACTGCACAATGTCTTCTAAACCTTGATTTACTTTCAAATTGCTGAAAATAAAGGGACGCTCACCACGCATGCGTTTAGCGTCTTCATCCATCACGGTTAACGAAGCGCCAACCATCGGTGCTAAATCAATTTTATTAATCACCAATAAGTCTGATTTGGTAATGCCAGGGCCACCTTTGCGCGGAATTTTTTCACCTGCAGAAACATCAATCACATAGATTGTTAAATCTGACAGTTCTGGACTGAAAGTAGCGGCTAAGTTATCGCCACCGCTTTCTATAAAGATGATATCCAGTGGCTCAAAGCGTGCACTTAATTGGGCAACAGCTTCCAAATTCATCGAAGCATCTTCTCGTATCGCCGTGTGTGGGCACCCGCCTGTTTCTACCCCAATAATCCGATCTGGCGTCAACGCTTCATTCTTGGTTAAAAATTGCGCATCTTCTTTGGTATAAATATCGTTTGTTACCACGGCTATATTGTAGGTTTCTCGTAAGCGTTTACACAAAGCTAACGTCAACGCGGTTTTTCCTGAACCAACTGGCCCACCGATTCCTACTCGTAAAGGCTCTTTATGCGTGGCAGCATCGGCTGCTGTTTTCTCTAATACGGCTGTTGTCATTTACATCTCATTGATTAATATTGATAACGAAAAATTTTAAGATCGAAAAAGTCGACTATACTGCATCTCATGTTGGCAGCCAGCAATCGTCAACAAAGGATTAAAATTGCTGATTTCAGCCTCGTTTAGTTCCATCGCTTGCTGTACGATGTTGCTCAAATCTTGACCCAAAGCAGATAATATCTTCTGTCCAGCAACTTGCCCCAATGGAACCGTTTTCATCGCAGCACTCACCTGATTTTCTAGCCATCCCCAAGCATAGCCATGCAAAACAACGCTGACTGGCATTTGCCACACTTGTGCAACACCAGCATAGATTGTACTAAATGCAGGCTGATTCAATTGGTTCACTTGCGCCAAAAACGCTTCTGGTAATTCATCTAAATCATTCAACAAGCGACAAAGTGAGTAACCCATTTGTCGCGTTTCAGCCAGCGCTTCTGAGGTATCACGTCCTGCTTGGTAAAATGCATCCCACTCATCTACCGCTTGCATGTCATTCACTGACCATGCTTGATACAATCGATACATCACTGGCAACTCAAAGTTTGCTTGATAAATCTGCAAGACATCACTTATCCAAACTTTGGCTGTCTGTTCATCCTTCACATCGCCACACTCGATTGCCCACTCTAATCCTTGAGAATAACTATAAGCGCCCACTGGCAGCATGGGGCTTGCCAACTGTAAAAGCCGACTTAATGCAAGCTGACTATCCATGTTGCAACCGTTTCAGTGGGCGTAAATTAGTCGTCTGATGATCGTCATCACTTCCATGGCGATGACCACCGCCATAAGCGCCTGCTTCTGGTTCAAATGGTGCATTTGTTTCTGTAATCTTCATTCCCAAACCGATTAGCATTTCTTTCAAGACATGATCTTGTTCTAAACGCAACCAGCCGTCACCCACTTGCAACGGCACATGGCGATTACCCAAATGATAAGCCGCACACATTAACGCTTGTGGCGAGTTAGCCACCACATCATAAACAGGCTCTTGCGCTGCAATAATTTGCAGCACAAGGCCATTTGCTGACTGTAGCAAATCACCACCGCGTAAAATAATACCGCGATCTAAAAATAAACCTGCTTCGACTCCCGCCTGCGTGGTCACTCTTAACCGACTTTTTTGCCTTAATAAAAAAGGCAGCTCGATGTAATCATCTATTTTATTGGCGACACTAATGCGCTGTGTGATCGTCAACATAATTAAAATAAGAAATAGCGTTGTGCCATAGGCAATTCAGTTGCAGGTTCACAAATCAAATCCATCCCATCTGCTAACACCCGATACGTTTCAGGGTCCACCTCAATATTCGGCATCCAACTATTATGTACCATGTCTTTTTTCTTGACATCGCGCGTGCCTTTTACCGCAACTAATGGCTTTTGTAAGCCTAATGCAGTGACTGCAGGATTACTTAATGCTGCTTGCGACACAAAAGTGACTGAGGTTTTTAATGCACCGCCATAAGCACCAAACATAGGACGATAATGCACAGGTTGCGGTGTTGGAATAGAAGCATTAGGATCACCCATAGCGGCGGCGGCAATCATGCCACCTTTTAAAATAGTCGATGGTTTTATGCCAAAAAAGGCAGGACGCCAAATGACTAAATCTGCTAACTTGCCCACTTCAATTGATCCAACAACATTGGAAATGCCATGCGTTAATGCAGGATTAATGGTGTATTTAGCAATATAGCGTTTTACTCTAAAGTTATCGTTACGTGCTGAATCTTCTGCTAATGCACCACGTTGTACCTTCATTTTGTGTGCGGTTTGCCAGGTGCGAATAATCACTTCTCCTACTCGTCCCATGGCTTGTGAGTCGGAAGACATCATCGAAAAAGCACCCAAATCATGCAGAATATCTTCTGCCGCAATCGTTTCGCGACGGATACGGCTTTCAGCAAAAGCAATGTCTTCCGCAATGGCAGGATCGAGATGATGACAGACCATCAGCATATCTAAATGCTCATCAATGGTATTGACTGTAAATGGTCTTGTTGGATTAGTCGATGATGGCAATACATTGGGATGACCCGCTGCTTTAATAATATCGGGCGCATGACCACCACCCGCACCTTCCGTGTGGAAAGTATGAATAGTACGGTTTTTAAAAGCCCCAAGCGTAGTTTCCACAAACCCAGATTCATTCAAGGTGTCGCTATGTATCGCGACTTGCACATCCATCTCTTCTGCTACGTTTAAACAATTATCAATGGCTGCTGGCGTTGTACCCCAATCTTCATGCAATTTTAAACCAATGACACCTGCCTCTACTTGCTCGCGCAAAGGCGCTGGTAAGCTCACATTGCCTTTACCTAAAAAACCTAAGTTCATCGGAAAAGCATCTGCAGATTGCAGCATCTTATGAATATGCCAAGGACCTGGCGTACAAGTTGTCGCAAAGGTGCCTGTAGCAGGGCCAGTGCCGCCGCCTAGCATCGTCGTTACACCCGACATCAATGCTTCTTCAATTTGTTGCGGACAAATAAAATGGATATGACTATCAATACCGCCTGCCGTGATAATCATGCCTTCACCGGCAATCACTTCGGTACCACCACCAATGGCAATATCCACATTCGGCTGAATATCAGGATTACCTGCTTTACCAATAGCAGCAATGTAACCCGCTTTAATGCCAATATCTGCCTTTATAATGCCCCAATGGTCGACAATCAAAGCATTAGTAATAACCGTATCAGGCACTTCCGCAGACACACGCTGACCTTGTCCCATACCATCACGTATTACTTTACCACCACCAAATTTAACTTCTTCCCCATAAGTGGTGAGGTCTTTTTCAACCTCTATCCATAATTCTGTATCGGCTAATCTGATGCGATCTCCGACTGTGGGGCCAAACATTTCAGCATAGGCTACTTTATCAATTTTTATACTCATTTAAAGATTCCCCATGACTTTAGCGGCAAAACCAAATACTTTTCTATCACCTGCTAAGGCGACTAATTGCACCGTGCGCGTTTGTCCTGGTTCAAACCGCACTGCTGTGCCAGAAGCAATATTGAGTCTAAATCCATAGGCTGTTTGTCTCTCAAATATCAGCGCCTCATTCACCTCAAAAAAGTGGTAATGTGAGCCAACCTGTATCGGTCTATCGCCTTTATTCGACACATTCAGCGTCACGGTTTCTCGACCCTCGTTGAGTGTTATCTCACCCGCTTCTATTTTCATTTCACCTGGAATCATTGTAATAGCCTCTATGGAATCGGATGATGAACGGTCACTAACTTTGTCCCATCAGGAAACGTCGCTTCTATTTGAATATCTGGAATCATCTCCGCAATGCCATCCATGACATCATCACGCGTAAGCAAGGTTGCACCATAGCTCATTAGCTCTGCTACTGTTCGCCCATCACGCGCACCTTCCATAATGGCGGCAGAAATATAGGCAATTGCTTCAGGATAATTGAGTTTTAAACCGCGCGCTTTGCGTCGTTCAGCAAGCAATGCTGCGGTGAAAATGAGTAACTTATCTTTTTCTCTTGGTGACAATTCCATCTTATCGTCTCTTCAATTATGTATTCCAAATTCTAGGTCTAACCACTTCACGTTCGGCATACCATGGTCGTAACTGTTGCCATAGCATTTCAAAATAAATTTTCGCACTCTGTGAAGATTGTCCGACATAGCGCGCAACCAATATTTCTGGCAAAGCTGTCAGCCCATAACGTGCAGATTGATCTAACTCAAACACTGGCTTAATAGCTCTACAAGCATCAAGCACCGCAGCTGGTACATGCCCTGCGGCAATCACAAAGCTCGCTGTCACTGCATTTCCATTTAACCCAATGACTGATTGAAATGTTTTCTGGCTTGGTTGTAAAAATGCACGCTCGTTCCAAATCAATTTACCTGCACGTTTAATGGTGATCTTTTGCTGCATCAAACCACTTAGCCACTGCTCTTGCTGTGCTTGCCGACCCAAACACACGATTTCCCAAGCGGCATATCGGGCTGATGGTGCTAAATTAACTTCCGATGATAACTTAACAGTTGAGCCATCAAACAAAATATTCTCTTGTGGCAACCATTCAACACAGGCATTATCTTCTACATCAAATTGCAAATGTTGCTGTGCCAATAATCCATTTGCCTTATACCATTTTCCCGCACCTGGTGTTGTGAGTAGTGCTTTTGCATTGGCCGCTAAAGAAATGTTCAGCGTTAACTCGTCACCACCTGCTACACCACCTGGTGGATGAATGATTACGCCATGACAGACAGCGTCACCCTCAGGATGTAATGTTTTTTGTAAAACCAAAGGGCCAAAATGCTGTTTTTTGGCCAAATAGCTACGGCCTTTAGATACATTAAAATCTAAATTTAAACGTGCTTCCCAGCGCTTAACAGAAGTCTGATTAAGGGGATGATTAAGCGCTGGTTGGCCCGTTTCTATAAAACCATCATCCATCTTTTGTACATATCATCAAACTGATAAGTATCCTTTAATTTTTTGGGCATCCACATTTTCACGCAAATCCTCATGAATAAACTTGCCTTTATCAATCACAATAATGCGATCAGCGACTTCCATCGTAAAACTAAGCACTTGCTCTGAAACAATAATGGTAATTTCACGCATTTTACGAATTTCATTTAACACTTTTGCAATGTCTTTAATAATAGAAGGCTGAATCCCTTCTGTTGGCTCATCTAGCAATAATACTTTGGGGTTGGTAACCAACGCACGCGCAATCGCCAGTTGCTGTTGTTGTCCGCCAGAAAGGTTACCACCTTTGCGTTTCCGCATATCAAATAATACAGGAAATAAAGCATAAATATCTTCTGGAATTTCACCGGATTCTGATTTACTCAACCCTGTTTCAATATTTTCTTGCACTGTCATGGCAGGAAAAATCATTCTTCCTTGTGGCACATACGCTAAGCCTTTATTCACCCGCATATAGCTTTCATCACCTTGCACACTCACGCCATCAATAACAGCTTTGCTCGCTTTACTTGGCAAAATACCCATGAGTGATTTAAATAAGGTGGTTTTGCCCATGCCATTACGACCCATGATGGCTAAGGTTTCATTCTTTTCTGCTTTAAAATTAAGGCCATGAATCACTTCACTTTGGCCATAACTGACATGTAGATCTTCAATTTCAATCATGTTTAATCTCCTGACAACGCTTGTTAATGGCCTAAATAAACCTCGATGACTTTTTCATTCGCCTGCACTTTTTCCATCGACCCTTCTGCAAGAATCTTACCTTGGTGCAACACGGTCACTTTATCTGCAATTTTTTTCACAAACTCCATATCATGCTCAATCACCAGTACAGAACGATTGGCTGAAATCTTACGTAGCAAATCGGCAGTATCGTCACGCTCCTTGGCA
>JBFJJY010000015.1:0-12721 GCA_041612055.1 Methylophilaceae bacterium
CTGGCACAATGGGAAATAAAAGTACCTGCTGAAGGTGAAACTAAATTAACCTACCGCGCGATTGTTAAATACTAATGTCCTTAACTAACACGCAATATGGCACGCTCTATTTTATCCCTGTGACGATGGGCGCAGATAATATTAGCCAAGTGTTGCCACCAGATGTGGTGAATTTGGCACAATCGCTTGATGCATTTATTGTAGAAAATGAAAAAACAGCACGCCATTTTTTAGGTGCGATTAAGCATCAAAAACCGATACGTGATATTCAGTTTTATACATTAAATAAAAACACAGAAGATAAAGATTTACCTGCCCTGCTTTCTTCATTAATTGCTGGCCATGATGTTGGTTTAATGTCAGAAGCTGGCTGCCCTGGCATTGCTGATCCTGGCTCACGTTTGGCTGCATTGGCGCATAAAAAAGGCATTCGCGTTGCGCCGTTAGTGGGCCCTAGCTCAATTTTATTAAGCTTAATGGCATCTGGTCTTAATGGGCAACGCTTTACTTTTCTAGGATATTTACCTGCTGATAAAGCGGCGCGCATTCAGCAAATCAAAGCCATTGAACAAAGGGCTAAAACTCACAATGAAACACAGATTTTTATCGAAACACCTTTTCGCAATCATCATATGTTAGATGATATTTTGAGCCACTGCGAGAGTGAAACAGAGCTGTGCATCGCTTGTAACATTAGCTTGCCCGATGAGATTATTGTGACAAAACGTATTCGTGCATGGAAGCAAGCAACACTACCTGACCTACATAAAAAACCAACAGTTTTCTTATTAATGGCTTAACCAGCATAATAGTATCTATGTTGAGGATTTGTAGCGGATACAGACTCCACCTTATAAAATCATGTAACAGCAATGACTATTTGGTCACAACAAAGCCAATAACCATCAAATATTATGAAGCCGACTCCAACAACCTTCTAACCGGCGCATAGCTAAGGCGGTGTACCGGCGAAACGCCATGCTCTTGTAATGCAACAAGATGGCTGGCCGTAGGGTAGCCTTTGTGTTGAGCAAAACCATATTGTGGATATTCTTCATCTAAGGCATATAGTTCAGCATCACGCGCTGTTTTTGCCAAAATAGAAGCCGCCGAAATGGCTTGTACTTTGCTGTCGCCTTTTATGATGGCTTCGCAGGGTAAATCAATGACAGGACACTTATTACCATCGACTTGTACTAAAATTGCTTTTGTATCTAATACAGAATTAAACTGATGTTGCATTGATTGAATGGCTCTTTTCATGGCTAACAAACTGGCTTGTAGGATATTAATTTGATCAATCTCTGCTACGCTGCTACTAGCAATCGCCCAAGCTAATGCATGCTGTTTAATTTCAATGGCTAAAGCATCACGTTTTTTTTGTGTGATTTTTTTAGAATCAGCCAAACCTGCAATAGGAAGGTCAGGGTTTAAAATGACTGCTGCTGCATAGACCGCCCCTGCTAACGGCCCTCTACCCGCCTCATCAACACCGCATATCAATCGGCTCATGGCAAATAAGTAAGGATGACTTCAGCAGCTTTTTTCGCTGAATTTTGTTTAAGACTACGATGTATTTCTGTAAATTCTTGTTTGATGGCTTTTATATTTTTGACATCATTTAGCATTGATGTCATTGTTTCATTTAACTTTTCTGGCGTTGCATTTTTTTGCAATAATTCAGGCACAATAAATTTACCTGCTAATATATTGGGCAATCCAACATAAGGTAAATAATGCATAGGCTTGAGCAACCACCAACTCAATGTTGGCATGCGATAGGTAATAATCATTGGCTGCTTTAAAAGCGCGGCTTCTAACGTTGCTGTGCCAGAGGCTACAATAACAAAGTCTGCCGCTTCCATCGCGTCATGTGCATGACTAAACAACAACTTCATTTCTAGTGTGTTATCTGTGCTCTTAGCTAAAGCTTTCTCAAAAATGTTCCGTGTTTCACGCGTAATCAGAGGTACGATAAACTTAGCATATGGATGATGCTGGTTCATTAACTCAGCCGTTTTTACAAATAGCTCAGCATGTTGTTCCACTTCTGACTGACGACTGCCAGGCAACATCGCAATCACCATTTCATTTTGTCTGAGTTTTAATAAATTGCGTGCAGCCTTCTTGTTCGGTCTTATTGGTAGCTCATCAGCAAGTGGGTGCCCAACATAAGTCACGGGTAATTTAACCGCCTCATACAAAGCCGGCTCAAACGGAAACAATGCCAACATATGCGTTACTGCGCGTTTGATTTTATGGATACGCCCGCCTCGCCATGCCCAAATAGACGGACTGACATAATGAATAGTTGGAATGCCCTGTTTTTTCAGTTTATGCTCAAGCCAGAAATTAAAATCTGGTGCGTCTATGCCAATAAAAATATCTGGTTTTTCTGCAAGAATTTGTTGTAGCAAGCGTTTTCTTAACTTAAGCAAACCACGTAGATGTTTGATGACTTCAAAATATCCGCGAACTGACAGTCTTTCCATTGAAAATAGCGATGTTGCACCTTCCGCAATCATCTTGGGGCCAGCAATACCAAAAAAAGATAAATCTTTGCGTTGTTTTTTTAGTGCATTGATTAAATGCGCACCCAGTAAATCTCCTGAAGCTTCTCCAGCTACAATGGCAATTTTTGACATAAGTGATGACTCTTAACGAATAATGCCGCGGGTTGATTGATTAAGAAATTCTGATAATAATTGGATTTTATTGCATTCATCATGCATGGCTAATAGCTCTTTTTTAGCCTCTTCTAAGCTATAACCTTTGCGATACAAAGTTTTATAGGCGCGTTTAATATAGGTAATTTCATCTGCAGTAAAGCCACGTCGTTTAAGGCCTTCTGAGTTGATACCATGAGGCTTAGCATCATAACCTGCAGCAGTGACATAAGCAGGAATATCCTTAAAAACAACAGAGCCTACAGCGGTAATAACATGCGAACCAACTTTGCAAAATTGATGTATCAGAGTAAACCCACCTAGAATAGCGTAATCATGTACATCGACATGACCAGCTAGAGATGAGTTGTTCGCAAGAATCGTATTGTTGCCAACATCGCAATCATGCGCGATATGCACATAAGCCATAATCCAGTTGTCATGACCAATTTTTGTAACACCTTTATCTTGAATCGTGCCGCGGTTAAACGTACAAAATTCACGAATGGTATTATTGTCGCCAATTTCTAATGTAGTCGGTTCATCCTTGTATTTTTTGTCTTGTGGCTGTTCGCCTAACGATACAAATTGAAAAATATGATTATTTTTACCAATTGTGGTTGGGCCTTTGATCACTGCGTGACTACCAATTCTGGTGTTAGCATCAATCTTTACCCCCGCCTCAATGATAGAATAGGCGCCAACTTCGACGCTGCTATCTAATTCTGCTTTGGGGTCAATAATTGCCGTTGCATGTATTTTGTTTTGCATAAATAATATTAACTATTTTAATTCTATCTTTTTGATTTTATTATATATTTTTTAATATACACATCATATTAGCTTCTGCTACAACAGCGCCATCTACTGTTGCAACCCCAGTATATTTCCAAATACCTTTTAAAATGCGGTCGATTTTGACATTGAGTAGAATCTGATCACCAGGTGAAACTGGCTTTTTAAAACGTGCGCTATCAATACCAGCAAAATAATAAACGGACTCCTCAGTCGGCTTAAGATCCATCGTTTTGAATGACAATACAGCAGCAGCTTGTGCCATCGCTTCAACAATCAGTACGCCAGGCATCACAGGATGATAGGGAAAGTGACCTGGGAAAAATGGCTCATTAATCGTAACGTTTTTTAAGGCTGTAATTTCCTTACCAATTTCTAGGGAAACAACTCTATCAATAAGCACAAACGGGTATCGATGAGGAAGATGATCTAAAATCTCATGAATATTCATGCTGCTATCTGCGGTATCAGTCATATGGTGCTTTCTTTATTTACTATAATTTTTTGATATTCTCTAATTGCTCAACTACATGCTCTAACACTTTGATTCTATTTGATAATTGGCCCAAATGGCGCATCGTTGCAGCCGTTTTAAGCCATTCATCATGTGCCTGAAATGGCATTAATGCAGTATAAGTACCTGATTTTTTGATTGATCTTGTAATCATGCTGCCAGGAGAGATGGTGACATTATCAACAATGCTTAAATGCCCTAATATCATCGCCGCACCACCTATTTTACAATACTGACCAATGACAGCACTACCAGCAATACCGACGCAACCAGCGATCACTGTATGCGCTCCAATACGACAATTATGCGCGATTTGCACAAGATTATCTATTTTGACGCCCTCATCAATGATGGTGTCATCAATTGCACCACGGTCAACTGTCGTATTAGCACCAATATCAACATGATCTTTAATGATGACTCTACCAATTTGCGGAATTTTAACCCATGATTTAATGCCTGATGAATCTACTTCTTCAGCGTATCCAAATCCATCATTGCCAATTACAGCACCTGAAAAGAAGTGACAATGGCTACCAACTTGACAACCATGCTTAACGGTAACGTTAGCTTCTAAAATACAATCATTTCCGATAACAACACCTTGCTCAATGACGCAACCTGCACCGATGGTCACATGGTGACCTATCACAACATTTTTTTCTATAGTGACGTGCGGACCAATGCTACAGTCTTTTGGAATAGTAACTGAAACATCAACAGTGGCACTTGCATGCACGCCTTTTATCTTTTCATGCTTAGTGTTGAATAACTGAGATAATTTAGCAAAATAGGCATAAGGGTTATCTGTGAGAATAACGGGTAATTGAGTCAGCGCAGCATGTTCAGGCTTCAAAATAACTGCACTTGCCTGCGTCGTTTGAAGCTGACTGGTGTATTTGGTGTCATTAAAAAAACTAATGGCACCACTAGACGCTTGGGCTAGAGAGCCAACCCGAGAAATGATTACATCAGCGCTATTATCGTGCTGGGCTAAGCTTCCACCTAGTGCGTCGATTATTTGTTGAAGTGATAAGTTGTTGTGCATAGATATTAAGCATGTGCTACTTTCCACTTAATAGCTTCAGCACTTTCTCTGTAATATCAATTTTATTGCTTGCATAAGCGACACCGCTATACATCACTAGATCATAACCTTCTGCTTCTGAAACCTTTTTGACAGCATTATTAATGCGGTCTTGTAAGGTTGCTAACTCTTCATTTTTACGAATATTAATATCTTCGCGTAACTCACGTTGTTTGCGTTGAAATTCAATCTTGAGATTAGTCGCTTGTCTTTGTTTACTTCGGCGCTCCGCAGCGCTTAAAGTGTTATTTTCATTTTCTAACGAAGTCTCGATTGCCGAGATTTGATTGCTCATTTTTTCTAACTCTAACGAGCGTGGGCTGAATTCGCGTTCTAGTTTTTTCCCAGTTTCCGCCGTTTGTGGAGCCTCTTTTAACAGCTTATCAACCTGAACATACCCAATCTTGAGTTCGGCGCCATACGTATTAAATGACGCGATTATCATATATGCAAGAAACAACGCTTTTAACATATTACTCAACTCAATCTCCAGACTTTAAAACACATAATAGCATTCTACTATTAATCATAGTAGAAACACGACTAAAATTGCTGACCAAATTGGAATTGCAATGTTTGTGTATTATCATTATCTTGTTCATTCAATGGTTTAGCCAATACTAACTTCAAAGGCCCAAATGGCGAGAACCAACTAATACCAACACCCGTGCTATAGCGCAACTCACCAACACTGATTGACTCATTGTCGCCAAATGCTCTACCCGCATCAAAGAAAGCACTTAACCGGAATTGAGATGAGTCTTTGATTAAAGGAACGGGAACAAACACCTCGGCATTACCGACAACTTTTGTAGTACCACCAACAGAAAAATCATTTCCTGTAGCAGGATCAATGTCAATTGGTCCTAGCGTACCATTTTCAAAACCGCGAACAGAGTTCACGCCTCCTACGAAAAAGTTTTTAAAGAATGGGTATTTTCTGCTACCGTAGCTATCAGCATAGCCCAGTTCACCGTTTAACATAAACGTCACATTTTTAAATACATCTTTATACCAAGCATGTTGATACTCTAGTTTGTAATACTCTAAATCCAGCCCTGGTACACTCACTTCTGCGCTTAGACGTTGTAAAACACCTCTGTTAGGGAATAAAATATTATCTCTAGAGTCAAATGTCCAACCGGCACGAACTTGTATAGAGTCGGCATCACATCCTGAGGTGTTACCACAGAAATCGATATATTGCTTAGGACTATTACTTTGTAAATCAATAGTGGTTATATCGCCAGTCAACCCAATTGTGAAGTTACTTCTTTCTGTTAATGGCAAGCCAAATCGGACACCTAATCCATAGGATGAACTTTGGTAAGTACCAATGTTGGCTGTTTGCTGCGTATCGGTATCTACGTCACGTCTGTAGATGTCAAAACCCCGACTAATGCCATCTGGTGTAAAATAAGGGTCTGTGTAAGAAAGTGAGTAAATGGTATTGAGGTTACTCGTATTAACCTGCGCATTAACACGATTACCAGTACCTAAGAAGTTTTGTTGACTCACATTAAAGCCAAGCACCACGCCCTCGTTACTTGATAGACCAGCACCAAATTGCACGCTACCTGTCGACTTTTCAACTACATTAATATTTAAATCAACTTGGTCGGTGTTCCCTGGTACAGCAGGTGTTTCAATATCAACATTATCAAAAAACTGTGTGCGATCTAGGCGTTCTTTTGACCGTTTAATTTTATCGCCCGCATACCAAGAAGACTCTAATTGACGCATTTCTCTACGTAATGCGGAGTCTTTCGTACGGGTATTACCCGTTAAATTAATCCGACGTACATAAACGCGTCGCCCTGGATCAACAAAAAAAGTAAATGCAGCTGTTAATTCCTCTTTGTTAATTTCGGGCACCGCATTAACGTTGGCAAAAGCATAGCCTTCATTGCTGAGTTTGTCGCTAATGGCCTGACTCGTTTCCGTAATCATTTGGCGATTAAAGGTGTCGCCTTTTTTGAACTTAAGCAATTCTTGTAGTTCCGCCTCTGGCAACTTCAAATCGCCAGCTAACTTGACGTCACTAATGGTATATTTTTCACCCTCAGTAATATTGACAGTAATAAAAATATCTTGCTTGTCTGGTGAAATCGCAACCTGTGTAGAATCAACAGCAAACTCTAAATAACCTTGATTAAGATAAAAGGATTTCAGCGTTTCTAAATCGGCTGTAAGTTTTTGTTTGGAATATTGATCATCCTTATTCCACCAACTCATCCAATTCGGTGTTGTTAATAAGAACTCTGCGCGAAGCTCATCCATTGTAAAGTCTTCATTACCGACAATATTGATATCACGGATTTTTGCAACTTTACCCTCTTCAATTTCAAAGCGAACGGCAACGCGATTACGCTCTAATGGACTAACCACTGTTTTGACGGTAGCGCCATACTTACCTGTGGATAGGTATTGCCGTTTAATTTCTTGCTCTGCTCTGTCCAGTTCTGATTTATCAAAAATCAAGCCTTCAGAAATGCCAATTTGCTTCAAGCCTTCAGTCATTTTATCTGAAGGGAAAGAGCGATTGCCGCTAAACTCGATTGTTGCAATTGCAGAGCGCTCTTGTACTGTCACCAAGAGCACGTCACCATCAGCCTCAAGACGAACATCTTTAAAAAAACCTGTTCCATATAGCGATTTAATTGCACGCGTCGCTTTGGCATCATCCATCGTATCACCTACTTCTACAGGTAAGTAGTTGAAAATGGTACCTGGTTCAGTTCGTTGCAAACCTTCTACACGAATATCTTTGATGACAAAAGGATCCAGCGCCAATGCATATTGATGAAAAAGTGCGAGAACTAATGCGGGAATGATGCGAGGTTTAAACAAATGATTATCCTGTAACTATTCGATTGATGTCATTAAAAATTGCTAAAATCATAAGCAAGCCTAGTAATCCGAATCCGATTTTTTGTCCCAGTAGCATTGCATGCTCACTCACTGCGGATCCTTTGATAATTTCTGCCATATAATACATTAAATGACCGCCATCTAAAACAGGAATCGGCAAAAGGTTGAGTATACCAATACTGATACTGACCAGTGCAATAAACCCTAAAAAAGGCTTCCATCCTAGGCCTGCACTTTCACCTGCATAGCTTGCAATGGTGACTGGGCCGCTAATACCTTTCCATGAAGCTTTGCCTGTGACCATATACCACATCATCTTTAAGCTAAAAATAGAAGTTTTCCAGGTCTTAGCAATAGACAGTCCTAAACTATCAATGCCAGAATAATCTTGTTTAATTAATACTTTATCGAGCTGTTCATCATCAAGTTTCACAGCAGCGCCTATTTTTCCAATCTGATTATTATTTTCTTTAATGGCATCAGGGATGACCGTTTTGGTGATTAATTCTTGTTGGCGCTCTATGTTAAACGTTAAAGCTTTTCCGGGGTTGGCTTTAACGATATTCACCACATCATTCCAAGTCTTTGTTTGCAGTCCATCAATCTCCAGCACTTTATCTTCCGCCTGCAAGCCAGCTTTTTCTGCAGCCCCATCTGGTAATACCTGGGCAAGAATAGGCAACACATCGGGTCTAAAAACACTAATGCCAATTTCATTAAGAATATCACTACCCGCTTCTTGACCTAAGCCAGCTAAATTTAATTTATGCAAATGCAGCTCATTGTTTTCGTTAATCGCTTTAATTTCGACCACTTCGTTTTCTACTGCTGACTCAAATAGTATCCAGCCAGTTTCAGACCACGTAGTAACTGCTTTATTATTAATGGTTTGAATCATTTCACCAGGGGTAAAGTTGGCTTGTGCAGCGATACTATTGGCTTCAACTTGCCCAATAATAGGCCGCATGCCAGTAATACCTTGCATAAACAAGAACCAATAAATAACAATCGCCAGCAATAAATTAGCGACAGGGCCCGCCAGTACGATGGCAATTCGCTTGTAAACAGATTGTCGATTAAATGCACGTGCTAAATCGGCTTCAGAATAATCATAATCAAGGGCTTCTCCAGCCGCTTGTTCAGCTTTCAACTCGCGCTCATCCAGCATTTTCACATAGCCACCTAACGGAATTGCCGCTAATACAAACTCTGTTTGATCAGCACCAATTGTTTTTCGCCATAGAGGCTTACCAAAACCAATGGAAAATCGTATGACTTTAACGCCACACCAACGTGCTACTTGAAAGTGACCATATTCATGTATGGTCACGATGATGCCAATGGTAAAAATAAAGGCAAAGAAAGTTAACAAGTGAGCACCTTAGGTTGTATTGAAAACACTTGCGCTGAACGAGCAATCCAATCGCTCGCATACTGTCTTGCCAACTGATCGACTTCTACTAAATGTTCGATAGAAGTCACATGTTCTATCGATAAGCTACTTAAAGCAGACGCGATTAAGGCTGGAATTCCTTTAAATGTTATTTGTTCTTTTAAGAATGCATTAACGGCGACTTCATTTGCAGCATTCAGAATGGTAGATGCAGTCCCACCTAAATTTAATGCATCATAGGCTAACTGTAAACATGGAAAGCGCTTTGTGTCTGGCGCTTCAAACTCAAGCTGACCAATGGTTAGAAAATCCAAAGAAGTAACGCCTGAATCAATGCGATCTGGGTAAGCCAAACCATAGGCAATTGGTGTACGCATATCAGGATTGCCTAATTGCGCGAGCACGCTGCCATCAACATACTCTACCATTGAATGAATCACACTTTGTGGATGTACAACGACCTCAATTTGCGCTGGCTTAGCATTAAACAACCAATGCGCCTCAATCACTTCTAACCCTTTATTCATTAACGTGGCCGAATCAATCGTGATTTTCGCACCCATGACCCAATTAGGATGCTTGAGCGCCATCGCAGGTGTTGCTTGTTCTATTTGTGCTTGTGTATGCTGCCTAAATGGGCCGCCTGAAGCTGTGAGAATAATTTTACGTATACCGCTATCAGCCAACTGATCAAGGCGTTGTGAGGGCATGACTTGAAAAATAGCGTTATGCTCACTATCAATCGGTAACAATGTTGCACCGCCCTGCTTCACAGCATCCATAAATAAGCTGCCAGCCATGACTAAGGTTTCTTTGTTAGCCAACAAGATGCGCTTGCCTGCCTTAGCAGCAGCCATCGCAGGCTTAAGCCCAGCAGCACCTACAATCGCCGCCATGACGGTATCGACCGCAGCATCGCTACAAACTTGCTCTAGATTGGATAATCCAGATAAAACAATCGTCTTGCTCCGATGTGCAGCTAATTCGCTCGCGAGTGATTTAGCAGCGTCTTTATCTAACATGACCGCATACTGTGGCTGAAAGTCCAAACACTGCTGCAACAATACACGCGTATTGGTATTGGCGGTAAGTGCAAACACCTGATAACGCTCTGCATGACGTTTAATCACATCCAGCGTTTGTTCGCCTATGGTGCCAGTACTCCCAAGAATCGTAATATTTTGCAATTAACTAGCCGCCTTAAAATAATTAAAAAGATAAATGGCTAATACGGCGATTGGTAAGCTAGGTAACAAACCATCAATGCGGTCTAAAATACCACCATGTCCAGGCAATATGTTGCCGCTATCTTTTTTATTAAACTGTCTTTTAATTAGAGATTCAAATAAATCTCCGACTATGCCTAATGCTGTCACCACCCATAACAGTGGGAAAACGGCCATGTGCGTTGTTAACCCACTACCATAAATCACTGCAGCAAAAAGACTAACCCCGATAAATGCACCTAATACGCCCTCCCATGTTTTACCTGGACTAATGCTAGGGGCCAGTTTGTGTTTTCCAAAGTTTTTCCCTGCAAAATAAGCAGCGCTATCTGCTATCCAGATTGTGGCTAGTAGACACAGCAATAACCAAGGATTGGCTCCTTTAGCAAAAATAAGCGCTAGCCATAGCGATGAAATCATTAAAAGTCCGACGATCATTAATAATGTTTTATTTTGCAGTGCAAAAGACTTTGTTAATAAAATTGGAACAAACAGTATCCAAAAAATCAAACTGATTGCAAAAATTAACAAGGATTGATAAAACAACCAGTGAAAACCATACTTGGCCAGCAAAATCACAAAAACCATACCAAACACAGCGTAAACAGCCGCATAAGTCATGGATAACGGCTTTGTTAAATCAATTAAATTTGCCCATTCATAAATAGCAGCAACAGAAACAGCTAACATAATCACTGCCCATAGATTGTTTGAAGCCAAAAACAATGCGGGTAAAAAAGCAGCAATTAAAATAATTGCAGTCAAGATACGAGTTTTAAGCATAATAATTAATCAACTTAGGTGTTAGTAATTTGTTCACTTGTACGTCCAAAGCGGCGCTCCCTTTGTTGATAAGAGTGTATGGCTTGGTCAAAAGCAGACTCATCAAAATCAGGCCACAATGTATCGGTAAAATAAAGTTCAGTATAGGCTAATTGCCACAATAAAAAATTACTAATCCGTTTTTCGCCGCCAGTACGAATAAATAAGTCAGGCTCAGGTGCATAATGCATACTAAGAAAAGACGTTAAATCCTCTTCGTCAAAAGGTTTGTTCGATTGAGGATTTGCTTTAACCATGTTATTGACTGCTTGCAACAAATCCCAGCGACCACCATAGTTAGCTGCAATTGTTAATGTGAGGCCAGTATTGTCTTTAGTGAGTGCTTCAGAAATTTCAATTTGCTCAATCAAGTCAGGCGTGAAATGGCTACGATCACCAATTAACATCAGTCTAATATTATTTTCATGTAGCTTAATCACCTCGCGCTTTAAGGCCTCCATAAAAAGCCCCATCAAAAAAGTGACTTCCTCTTGCGGGCGACGCCAATTTTCACTGCTAAATGCAAATAATGTCAGGAACTTAATATCTAATTGTGCGCATTTTTTCACCACATCTCGTACCACTTCTACGCCTCGTTTATGCCCTGCAACACGAGGCAGAAAGCGCTTACGTGCCCAGCGACCATTACCATCCATGATAATGGCAACATGCTTAGGCAGTTGGTCGACTTCTGGAATCACTTTCGTAGAGCTAGAAAAAAAGCCCTTAGCAAAAAGCCGCTTTGTTGATATGTCCAAGGTTCGTCCAGTTAAACAGCCATTAAATCAGCTTCTTTAGCCTGAAGTAGTTGGTCGATTTCAGCAACAGCTTTATCTGTCAGTTTTTGCACAACATCTTGTGTGCGACGCTCATCATCTTCACTGATTTCTTTATCTTTAATCAGCTTTTTAAGCGCATCATTAGCATCACGTCTGACATTACGAACAGCCACCTTAGCGTTTTCACCTTCACTACGGACAATTTTTGTTAAATCACGTCGACGCTCTTCAGTTAGCATCGGCATCGGGACACGAATCAAATTGCCATTCGTCGCAGGATTAAGCCCTAAATCAGCATCACGAATCGCTTTCTCAACTTTAGATACCATGTCTTTTTCAAATGGCTGCACGTTTATCGTATGTGCATCGCCTAAGTTCACACTGGCAACTTGATTAACAGCAACCATCGAGCCGTAATATTCAACCATTACGTGATCCAATAAGCCTGTATGCGCGCGCCCAGTTCGAATCTTTTGCAAATCATTTTGCAACGCTTCAATCGACTTTTGCATCTTTTGCTCAGCCGTCTTCTTAATTTCCTCCAACATTTTGCCTCTCCAACTAATTA
>JBFJJY010000016.1:0-12378 GCA_041612055.1 Methylophilaceae bacterium
ATTTGCTGACGGTAGCCGATGTGCGTGCAACGAGCCCGATTGTATGGAATGCGTGGAAAGCAAAATTGCTTGAAAGTTTATTCTTAGAAACGCGCCAAGTGCTCAATGATCCTTCATTTAGCGTTAAAAACGCCATCTCTGAACGACAAGAAAAAGCTAAGGTTAAACTTAACAAATATGGCTTATCCCCAGATGCTTACCAGACATTTTGGAGCAACGTCGGAGAAGCTTATTTTTCGCGGTTTAATAGCAATGAAATTGCATGGCAAACGAGATTGCTTATCCCTCATGTATTGACCGAAACACCCATTGTGCGTGCGCATTTAAGCCGTGAAGGAGACGGTATTGAGGTGATGATTTACACACGCAGCCACCAAGAATTATTTGCTCGCATCTGTAATTTCTTTGATCGGATTGGCTATAGCATTGGGCAAGCTAAAATTTATACTACCAATCATGATTATGCGCTCAACACTTTTCTTGTGTTAGATGAATCAACCAATGAAATCAGCTACACAGGATTAATTAAACATATTGAAGAAAATTTACGCGGTAAAATTTTAACTACAACACCAATAGAGTCGCCAATACAAGGCCGTCTCAATCGCCAAGTTAAGCATATGCCAATTACCCCACAGGTGATGTTTGATGTCATACCTGACTGCAGCTATCAAATGCTTGATATTATTGCAGGCGACCAACCTGGCTTGTTAGCCAATATTGCTTTTGTATTAATTGCGCACAATATTAAAGTGCATAATGCAAAAATTAACACATTAGGCAACCGTGCCGAAGATACCTTTTTGATTTCAGATAACAATAACAATGCACTAAGCAGCGCAAAATTACAGCAATTGAAAACGGCTTTATTAGAAGTAATTTAAACAAGATAAAACAAAAAAGCCTAGCATCAGCTAGGCTTTTTCAATGTTAAAACAGTCTCAATTATGAGTGTTTGTAATGCTTTTTAAGTTGTTTTACTACTTCCCAGTTAGATTTTAATCCTTTAGGGAACACCACTAAATCACCTGCTTTAACTACAACTTTTTCGCCGCCTTCTGGATAAACGTGAAACTCACCTTCTAATACATAAGCAGTTTCAGTCATGCCAAAATCCAACGGAAATTTTGAAGGTGCGCAATCCCATATAGACCAACTAGAGACGCCTAGCTCTTTTAACTTTTCTTCTGATGGGTTGTGATCGATCACGATTTGACTCATATTAAATCCTTAAAATTGATATTGCTGATAAAAGAATATCGCTAAGTTAGCGATATTTGATACGGCCATGTGGCAAGAATCTGTACGGATTATACAACAAGTCAAATGGAGATTTAAGCTTTTATCATCTCCACTATGGCGGGCAGTAAAATATCCTGATTAAGAAATTCGCTATCAATTGAATAACTTAAGATGTAACTTTCAGCCACTGATTAATTGTTTTCCAAATGTGTGGCAGAGCAACCAGCGCAATAATAGCGGTTGCTAGATTAAATACAGTATGGACAAGTGCAATTTGTTGATCAGCAGCAATATCAAAATCAAGAATTAAACCGACAATCGGTTGTAACAAAGTAGCAAATAAAAACACACCCAGTAAATTGAAACTAACATTAAGAACAGCAAGTTTACGAGAAGTTACATCGAGTACTGTGCTCGCCAATAACGCAGTAGACGACGTGCCAACATTTGCACCCGCAATTAACCAAACAGCTACATCTGGAGAAATAAGCCCTTGTTGTACAAAAAGCACAGCCAATCCTGTCACGACGGAGGATGATTGAACTAAAGAGGTTAACAATGTGGCGAAAAGAAGTGCAACAACGGGTGAACCCAATAGTGCATGCCACTCGGTAAGCGATGGACTATTTGCTATTGGTTCTAGCCCTTTAGCAATCAGATCCAGCGCAAGAAAAACCAATCCAAAATAAAACAATGCCTTACCATATTGACGCCAAGGTCGAGGGCCCACAATCGACCATAGCCCACCCAAGGTAACAAAAACGGCACCAAGCCCAACAATTTTCATAGCAATAAGCCAAGCTGTTAGCGTAGTACCGACATTGGCGCCAATCATGACTGAAAAAGCCGCTCGATTAGAAAACGTACCATTGTGTGCCAACCCTAACGCCATAGAGGTGACCGCTGAAGATGATTGTACTAAAGCTGTACTGACGGCTCCTGTCAGTGCCCCATATAAATCAGTGCCTGTGAGTTTTTGTAACCGTAAGCGTAAGCGTTCACCACCAACTCTAGTAATCTCCTCTGAAAAAGCAGATAGACCATGCAAAAAAAGCATGATGGCGGCAAAAATTGAAAATATCCATGTTAATAAAGGTGTCATAAAATAAATTTCGCTTTAGATTAAATTGATTGTTTAGTTTGAAAGAGTGCTATTAATTAACCTAAACATACTTGCTTAACTATTCTGGCAATTTCCATTTCTTCATCTGCAGGAATAATCACAATTGGCTTTTCGCCTTGTCGCTCTATTCTGGTTGCAGTCGACTGATTAGCGGCAAGGTCTAGTGTAATGCCCAAAAAATCTAACGGCGCACATATTTTCTCACGAACAACAGCGGAGTGTTGTCCTATGCCCGCCGAAAAAACAAGCGCATCAATGCCCCCTGCCTTGCTTGCTAAAGCGCCAATTGCCCCGCGCACTTGCCGACAAAAATAGTCAATTGCAAATTTCGCATGATTGCTGTTACTTGCTATCAATGAGCGCATATCTGCGCTTTCTCCATTTGATAGCGCAAGCAAACCCATTTGATGAAAGACTAAATCTCTTATTTGTTGAAGAGGATAACGCTCAGCCAACTCCATCATGATACCAGGATCAAGATCGCCGCTTCTAGTTCCCATTGGAATACCGCCAGCGGGCGTATAGCCCATCGTGGTATCGACTGACTGGAGATTCTCCATTAAACATAAGCTAGCACCACTTCCTAAATGTGCCACGACTATTTTCTTCGTTGCGATTTCTCCAATAATGCTAGGTAATACTTGTGCAATATGGGCGTAATTAAGACCATGAAAACCGAATCGCTGAATTGACAGTGACTCAGGAATCGGCAAACGCTTTGATAACGCTGGCATGGTGTAATGAAAGCTGGTATCGAAGCAGGCTATTTGAGGCACTTTAAAATAAGTTGAACACAATTCTAACGCTAACAAATTGTTAGGCAAATGCAACGGAGCAAGCGATATTATACTTGTTAATCGCTTGTGCTCTACATGGTCAACAAGCCTAGCACTATCTAGAATGCTTCCGCCATGTACGAAACGATGACCAACAACATCGGGTACATTGCTTCCCAAATCTGTTAAAAGTTGCTTGATTACACGCTCGAAACTAGATGTGTCATCACCCTGTATATCTGAATAACAAAAATCTACGCGATTACCATCATCTGAAAAAAAACTTGCCTTTACACTAGAGGAGCCGCAATTAATTGCTAGAACATTCAAAACGGCCATGTCCATTCATCAGCTTGTGGTAAATCAACACCATGCTTGTAAGCATATTGACAACATTCAATTTGTTGATTGCGCAACTTCTCTTTTACATGCGCACCTGTTACCTGTAAATCTGGCAACAAATCAATGATGCTAATAACAAGACTAAATCGATCAATCTTATTTTGTATAGCTAACTCTAAAGGAGTATTAATACTCCCTTTTTCATTGTAGCCATGGACATGGAAGTTACTATGATTAGTACGACGATAAGTCATTCGATGTATCAGCCAAGGGTACCCATGAAAATTAAAAATAACTGGTTTGTCCTTGCTAAATAGACTATCAAAGTCATTGTCTGATATCCCATGAGGATGCTGACTAGGTGATGTTAATTTGTACAAATCAACTACATTAATAAAACGAACCTTTAATGTTGGGAAATATTGTCTTAACAGCATGACAGCAGCAAGCGCCTCTTTGGTAGGAATATCACCTGCACTGGCCATGATAATGTCTGGCTCTACACCATCGTCATTGCTCGCCCACTCCCAAATACCAAGGCCCTTTGTACAATGCTTAATCGCATCATCCATACTCATATACTGCAGATGTTTTTGCTTATCTGCCACGATTACATTGATGTAATCTCTACTGTTAAGACAGTGGCTAGCTATAGATAGCAAGCAGTTTGCATCGGGCGGAAGGTAAATGCGCGTGACGGATGGACTTTTATTCACTACCACATCTAAGAAGCCTGGGTCTTGGTGCGTGAACCCATTATGATCTTGCCGCCAAACGGTTGAGGTAATCAGCAAGTTGAGCGATGAAATAGGTGCGCGCCACGCTACGGCTTTAGCCATATCCAACCATTTAGCGTGCTGATTAAACATCGAGTCAATCACATGAACAAAGGCTTCATACGTTGAAAAAAAGCCATGTCGACCAGTGAGTAAATAGCCCTCTAACCAACCTTCTACTGTATGCTCAGAAAGCATTTCCATGACTCGACCATCTGGTGAAAGCTCACCGCCGTCCGCATCTTCTGGCAAATAATCTGCCAACCAAGTTTTTTTACTCACTTCATAAATGCTATCAAGCTTATTAGAGGTATTTTCATCTGGCCCAAAAACGCGAAAATTTGTCATGTTATTGCGCATTACATCGCGTAAGAACTCACCTAAGGGCCGTGTATTAGCTACATACACTTTCGCAGGTGATGGCAATGTAACTGCATAATCACTAAAACTTGGCATATTGAGGGCTTGCCGAATTAAACCACCATTGGCGTGTGGATTGGCGCTCATGCGCCGCTTACCCTTAGGTGCCAATAATTTTAGCTCTGGTCGCAATTTCCCATCCTCATCAAAAAGCTCATTAGGCTTATAGCTTAGCAACCATTCTTGAAGCTGAGTAAGGTGTTGTGGATTTTCCCGTACATGCTGTAATGGCACTTGATGCGCTCGCCAAAAACCTTCCACCTTATGATTATCGACAAAACTTGGCCCTGTCCATCCTTTTGGAGTTCTCAACACAATCATCGGCCATCGTGGGCGACTTGGAGTGTTAGTTGAACGAGCTTTATGCTGAATCTGACGAATATCGACAATACATTGCTCTATGACTTCTGCCATTTTTGCATGCATTTTTATAGGGTCATCTCCTTCTACAAAATAAGGAGTCCAACCATAACCTAAAAATAGATTCTCAAGCTCTTGATGTGAAATACGTGATAGCAATGTAGGATTGTTAATTTTATAACCATTTAGATTTAATATTGGCAAAACTGCGCCATCTCTAATTGGGTTTAAAAATTTGTTAGAATGCCAAGAGGTCGCTAGCGGCCCAGTTTCCGACTCCCCATCACCAATCACTACAGCTGCTAATAAATCTGGGTTATCGTAGACAGCACCAAATGCATGTGAAAGGCTATAACCAAGCTCACCTCCCTCATGGATGGACCCAGGCATTTCAGGTGTGCAATGACTACCAATTCCACCTGGAAATGAGAAAGCTTTAAAGAACCGGCACAATCCAGTCTCGGTTTCTCCCTTTTCTGGATAAACTTCGCTGTATGTTCCTTCTAAGTAAATCGGAGCAAGCACGCCGGGCGCGCCATGACCAGGCCCAGCTAAGAAAATAGCATTAAGATCATATTTGTTTATTAATCGATTCATGTGTACATACACGAAAGACAGCGCAGGGCTAGAGCCCCAGTGACCTAGTAAGCGCTTTTTAATGTGCCTGGCTTCTAAGGGTTGTTTTAATAGTGGGTTATCCCATAAGTAAATCATACCCGCAGCTAGAAAATTACATGCTCGCCAATACGCATTGATTGTTTCTAGTTCTTGTTGGGAAGGTTTTTCTGTATTGTTACTCATCAATTAACCTTTATATAAATCGTCATCAAACAGCAAGGAGAGTCCATCAAACATCACATGAGCAGCACATCGCAATCTAGCCTGTTTAAAATAGCTTTACTAGGATTGCCCAACAGAAACTCTTCTAAAGAACTTTTATTTTTGTTGCCGAGCACAACCAAATCAGCATAAACCTCGTTTGCACAATCATAAATACTCGTTGGCAGGTAGCCATTAACTACTTTGCTCGATACACGATTAGTATTAAGTGCAATCTCTATTTGATTTAACTCATCACGAATGTGTTTGAGTGCCGCTTGACGGTATGCCAGCACACTGTCATTAGATATCCCGATTTCACGGCTGATTACTTCTTGTTTGAGGTCAAAAACATGCACTATTTCTATATGTGCCGTTGGTGCAATATTGGCAGCAAGCTCAGATAACGCAGTAGAGATTTCTGATAAGTCAACGGCAGCAATCACTTCCTTATAATCGACGACCACTTTATTTCTAACAATGAGCACTGGGCATGGTGATAAACGCAGCAATTTAAATGCCGTTGAACCTAAAAGCACATCCAATACATTCTTTTCATCATGAAATCCAACAACAACCAAACTGGCGGACTCATTTTGAGCATACTCAGCAATTTGCACATGAGGCTTACCGATTTGTGATGACGTTTTAACGATGATATTAAAATCGTTTCGGATCGTGGATGCTAACTCATCGAGTAAATCTGTACCGTTTGCACGCTTAAGTCGTTCGTAATCTTTCACATGTGTGTCAAACGAAAGCATCAGTTCAGGGTACAAATCCAAAGGATTGGCTACATGAATCAAATGTAAGGTCATTTGGTGTTGCTGTGCGATATGCGCAGCACGTAAAACTGCCAACTCACAGCCAGACGAAAAATCTGTAGCCGCAACGATGTTTTTCGTCGATAGATTTAATTTATCCACTGATTCTCCTGTAACAAAGTTGATTAAGCTATCTTTACAAGCTGTAACCCACTAAAAACCCCAAAACTGCGGCAATAATTACAAACTTCCAAGTGTTGCTGCGTGCATATTGATCGGTCATTTCGGCTGCAATTTTTTCTTTATTTAAAAGGTCTTGTTCAGAAGCAATCAGCTTTTCTTTTGCAGCGGCTAGTTTTTTCGATAGGCCGTCTTGCATTTGCACAAACTCTTTTGCGGTGTTGTCTTTGATTTCCTCTAACATATCATCTAAATCGGACAATACCTCCTTCACATCTTCAACTAATTTCTTGTTATGTTTTCCCATCATTTCCTCCTGTTATGAAAATCAAGTACCTTCTTTATATGCAAGTTAACTGATGATGGAGCTAATATTCAAGCACCCATATGTATAGATTACCATATATAGATTATGGTTTTTCAGAATATCCAATTAACCCCGTCATACATTTTATTAATCCATAAGCAAGCCATGAAAATAGACGTCCAATATAAGAATAATGGTACCAATTTTCTAATGTGATAGCAGTGGCACCTTCATCAATCGCCTGTTTTAAATGCGTTTCTAATTGAGCTCCCAACTTTATATTTTGTATCAGAACATTTGACTCTAGTGATAAAAACAAACTGAATGGGTCAATATTAGATGAACCAACCATCGTAATCTGACTGTCAATTACCGCCACCTTACTATGCATAAAACTCTTGTAATATTCATAAATTTGAACATTTTTATTTAATAAGGCTCGGTACAAAGCACGTTTAGCAAAATCCAATAATCGATACTCAGTATGTTTCTGCAACAGCAAGACCACAGAAACCCCTCGTTCAGCAGCGTCGTATAAAGCATGCAAAAAACGCAGTCCAGGTAGAAAATAGGCGTTCGCGATAATAATTTCTTTTTGCGCCGACCCTATGACCAACAAATATGCATTCTCAATATCTTTCCTATGTCTAACATTGTCACGTATTAGAAATGCAGCTTGCATGGCACTGGCGTACAGATGCTGATCACGGATGATTAATTGGCTATTACGTGGCATTTTCAATTGTCGTTGACAGGTTCTTACCCAAATTGATTTGGCATGGACATGCATAGATTTCAATAATGGCCCATTCACTTTAACAGCATAGTCAATTCGTGGTGGAATATGGAATGGCGTATTGTAATCATCAATGATATTTATCCCTCCCACAAACGCCGTTTCCCCATCGATCACAGTGAGTTTGCTATGCAACCGCCTTAATCGGCTACGTTTTAATGTCCACGGAGAAATTTTCGGTCGAAAAAACAGCACATCAACCCCAGATGCACTTAACAATTGCACATATGATTTGGATAGATTTCTACAACCAAATCCATCTAATAACAAAAAAACATAAACCCCTCTTTGGGCTGCCTGCATTAAGGCCTCACCAACTTGCAAGCCTGTCTGATCTGGCTCATAAATATAGGTTTGCAAATAAATTTCATACTTTGCTGAGTGAATAGCCGCGATTAGCGCAGGAAAGTACTCTGTGCCATTTCGCAACAATGTGATTTGGTTGCCTGCAATAAAATGCATTATAAATGAACCAAATCTGCTGTTAACACAGCATGATCAGAGAGATTTGCAATAGCAAGACTACGATGCGTTTGGCAATGTTCGATACTAAATCCTCGCGCATAGATGCGATCTAATGCAAAGATTGGCCATACCGATGGGAAACTACGCGCATAAACACCATGCGCTGTTTTAAACACCTCTTTCAAGTGCTGTTGCTCAACCAGAATATGCCCTGCTTCTTGCCGCCAATCATTGAAATCTCCTGCAATAATAAGCGGCGCATTTTTTGGCACCATGGCATTAATGCGCTGACTCAACGCATTAAGCTGATGGCGACGCCAGCGCGAAAATAAGCCAAAATGCACACAAATACAATGCAAAGGCTCTACCCAATTGGGAACCGCGATTTCACAATGCAACAAACCTCGTTGTTCTATCTTATGTGCAGAGACATTAATATTTTCCCAACGAATAATTGGGTATTTTGACAAAATAGCATTCCCATGATGTCCTGCGGAAATAATAGCATTTTTCCCATATGCATAATCAGGCCAGACACTATCAGCGATAAATTCATACTGGGTATTTAACGTTAATTTGCTATGCCTTTTATGTGAACCGCGCACTTCTTGTAAAAAAACAATATCGGCTTCCAGCTTACGAATAAGATCTCGTTGCTTATTTAGCACTACTCGAGCATTAAAACTACTGACCCCTTTATGTATATTAAAAGTGGCCACTTTTAAATGTTTATCTATCAACGCGCACCCTAGAAAAACTCAGTATGAGCGATACTTTAATGTGTTTGTACTCAATTTAGCAACTTTAAATGACTTAGCCTTCAATTGCTAGATTGCCAAGTTGTAAGCTAGCCCTGACTTAAGGTATGCTGATAAGCGGGTAAGCTTATAACTCGTAAGAGCTTGAACGACGATGTCATCTTTGACACCTGATTTCTACCAGAAACGTCACAATCTTAGTTTTTGAAAAGGAAAATCGATGCAGTCAGAACTCCAATTACAGTTTCTCGGTGCAACTGGCACTGTTACTGGTTCAAAATACTTACTTCAGAGTCATTCCAAAAACATCCTTATTGATTGCGGACTATTTCAAGGTTTTAAGCAGTTACGCTTACGCAATTGGAAACCATTGCCTTTAAATCCAAAAACAATAGATGCTGTCATTCTTACGCATGCCCATATTGATCACACAGGCTATTTGCCTTTGTTGGTTAAAAATGGTTTTAAAGGACCTGTATATTGCTCTTCTGCCACACGGGATTTATGTGAGGTGTTATTGATGGATAGTGCTAGATTGCAGGAACAAGAAGCTGCGTACATGAATAAGCACGGCCTCTCTAAACACAAGCCTGCTATCCCGCTTTACACGCCAGATGACGCTAAACGCAGTTTACAATTATTGCATGCAGTTAATCTTTTTGAACAACAACCCCTTGGCGACTCGCTTGGCTTCCATTTACTTCCTGCTGGACACATTATTGGTGCGACGATGGTATATATCAATGCGGGTGAGAAATCGATATTATTTTCAGGTGATTTGGGCAGACAGAATGACTTGATTATGAGCCCCCCAGCAATTGTAAAAAACGTTGATTATTTGATTGTTGAGTCGACCTATGGCAATCGCACACACGAAGCAGAAGATCCAGCTGACAAACTTTCTGATGTCATTAATCGTACTATTCAACGCGATGGAAAAGTGATTATTCCAAGTTTTGCTGTGGGCCGAGCACAAACTCTACTGTATTACATTCATTTGCTTAAAATAAAAGGCGCTATCCCTAGTGACTTACCCGTTTACCTCAACAGCCCAATGGCGGAAGAAGCCACCGCTATTTTTGACAATCACCCTGGTGAACATCGTTTATCAGTCGAACAGTCCGCAGCACTATGTAAAGCATCAAAGATGATAAGCTCCGTTGAGGACTCTAAAGAACTCAATCTGCGCAAAGATCCCATGATTATTTTAGCTGGTAGCGGCATGGGTACAGGTGGTCGCGTCATTCATCATTTCAAAGCTTTTGCCCCAGACGCACGGAATACCATTCTATTTTCTGGATTTCAAGCAGGCGGCACCAGAGGAGCATCCATGGTAGAAGGTGCAAAAGAAATTAAAATCCATGGCGAGTATGTGCCAATACGTGCTGAAGTCACTTCGATTAATAGTTTGTCTGCACACGCCGATGCGAATGAAATCATCACATGGCTTAAACATTTCGAACAACCGCCAAAACTCACTTTTATTACACATGGTGAACCAACTGCGGCCGACACATTACGTTTAAAAATTAAGGAGCAATTAGGTTGGGAAGCCTATGTTCCTGACTACCTAGAATCTATTAATTTGTCAGACGCAAACCAATAACTATAACTTGGAGCATGTATGAACGAAAGAATCAGCGAATTACTTGATCAAATGACGAAGTTAGAAGATGAACTGCGCATTGCGTTGAGAGAACAGCCCACGTCTATCCTCTTTGAAATAAAGGGAAAAAGAATTGAGTTCGAACAATCCATTAAAGAGACTCATAAACGGTTAAAAACAAATTTTTTTCGCTGGCTTATTATCAATCGACCTCAAAACTTAATTACAGGGCCAATTATATACAGCATGATTATTCCGCTGATATTAGCAGACATTTTTATTACTTTTTATCAAATAACCTGTTTTCCAATTTATGGTATCAAAAAAGTGAATCGAAAAGATTACATCGCGTATGACAGACATCAGCTTAATTATCTTAATTTTATAGAGAAATTTCATTGCACTTATTGTGCGTACGGTAGTGGAATGATTGCTTACATCAGTGAAATTGTAGCAAGAACGGAACAATATTTTTGCCCGATTAAGCATGCGCATAAAATGATTGGCACTCACCGTCGCTATGCCAGCTTCCTCGCGTTTGGAGAGGCCGAAAACTACGAATCCAAACTGGAACACTTTCGTCAACGTCTAAATAAAGAAAACAAATGATTAGCGAATAACATGACCAAACTGAAAAGCCAGTACAGCTAAATGCTAGTACTGGCTTTTGTGTTTTGGCGGAAGAGGTGGCAGTAGAGTTATTTATTAACATATTGATTTTATTAGTTTATATAATAAATAATACACTAAATACCACATTTTTTACCACAGAAATTATTCGCAACTATTATAAAAAATAGTGGAAAATCCTACCTTATCTTAGCCGAGATGTACAACCTGTTAAGGACGTGTGCAACTCGGGAACAGATCATGCAGCCGATGCTGTTCGGTATAGATGTTAAGATAACGTATCGAAATTAAAGAGTTAGTATCATAGGACTTTGAACTGTTTTAACTTTTAAGTTTGTTGATATTTTATTTGATAAATAACAAACTTGAGATAATTACTATGAAAATGATAATTAAAATGTTTGGGGTTGGTTTATTGCTTAGTCGATAAGCTAACTAGACTTTTGTGATGGTTTCAATTTTTACATTCAGTTAGGTTACCTGCCGCCATAGCTCTTTCGTTTTAGGAAATTTTGAATTACAAAACTGATACTGAATTTCAAAATATGGCATTAGAATATCTATCAAGTTCTCTGACAAAGGGACTTTAGGAGATTCGTTGTATACCGTCTCGAAATCAAATTCATCTATCGTAAAGCCAAGAAAACCCTCAAGTCTTTTAATGCTCGATTTATTAAATAGGTTTTCATATATTTCGTAATGCACCATAGCACTTGGAAATGTCTTTTCGATATTTTTGATGGTTGACCGGTAATCTGATCGTGCCATCTGCTCTTGGGATTCTATGTATTCGAGTACTCTCTTTGAAGTGAAATCATCATTTAATACTCGCCCCGATTTCTTTAGATTTCGCTCTTCCATTCTTACTGCTGACCATATTCTATCAATTGGATCTCGCATTAAAAAAATAACTTTCAATTCGAACCCTGCCTCCTCTATGCATCGCCTAACTTGAGCCAATGCATCCGAGTCCAGATACGAGTAACTTGGTGTAATGTCTCCAGTAGCATTCAC
>JBFJJY010000017.1:0-12207 GCA_041612055.1 Methylophilaceae bacterium
AATGCGGCTCGACCGCCTGTCTCTACTCGACCAAGTGAACGTGGCTGATCATAGCCCATCCAAGAAACAGCTACTTCATGCGGCGTATAACCTGCAAACCATGCGTCAATCGTATCATTCGTTGTTCCCGTTTTGCCTGCTAAATCATGTCTACCTAAAGAGGTTGCTCTTCTTGCAGTTCCGCTCTGCACGACGTCACGTAACATTGATGTCATGATAAACGCATTGCGCTCATCAATCACAAGTGGCGCTGTTTTTTCTGCAATAGGGAATTCTAATTGTTCAATCACTTTGCCTTGACTATCTACTATTTTGGTAATGAGATGCGGCTCTACTCGATAACCACCATTAGCAAAAATGGCATAACCGTTCGCTAATTCTAATGGTGTTACTTCGCCTGCACCTAACGCCATCGTGAGATAAGCTGGGTTATGTTTAGGCGAGAAACCAAACCTTTTCGCATAATCTTGCGCGTAGCGGGTGCCAATGCTTTTTAAAATGCGAATTGAAACCATGTTTTTAGATTTAGTGAGTGCTGTGCGCATGCGCATTGGGCCATCATATTCGCTATCATAGTTTTTTGGCTCCCAGTTTTTGCCTGATCCAGTTTCTCTGCCTGTCATTGAGATTGGCTCATCTTCGATAATGCTGGCGGGCGTAAAGCCTTTTTCTAGCGCTGCAGAATAGACAAACGGTTTAAAGCTTGAGCCGGGTTGTCGATAAGCTTGGGTAACATGGTTGTACTTGTTCTTATTGAAATTAAAGCCGCCGACTAAAGCACTGATGGCGCCATTTTTTGGGTTTAATCCAACCAAAGCTGATTCTACTTCTGGCAGTTGCACGATTTGCCAACCCTCTTTAATTTTGATAATACGCACAACTGAACCCGCTTTGATCTTGTGCTGTTTTGCATCTTTAAGCGCTAGATTGCGTTTTAATAAAACAAGGCCTTTGTCTGTGATGGTCAGTTTTTCTCCGCTGTTGGTTACCACGTCAACTGCATTAGGTGATGTTTTAGTCACAATGGCCGGGATGAAGTTGTTGTATACCATGATGTCAGACAGGCTATTCTTTATCTCTTCATCTAAGTTGTTTTGATCAAATTGAGATAAATCAATCCATTTTTCAGCTTTACTATAGCCTTGGCGTTGTTGATATTCTAATATGCCATCAACAACGGCTTGATTAGCAGCTTCTTGATTGGCTTTTAGAATCGTGGTGTAAACCTTCAACCCACTATTGTATATGTCATCGCCATAGCGTTTATATAGTTGTTGACGCACCAGTTCAGCCACATAATCAGCATTTAAGCCATTTTCACTTTTCGCCATTCGTTTAAACACAAGTTGCTGTGCAATGGCCTCGTCAAATTGTGCTTTATCAATAAAGCCATAACGATGCATATCACGTAATACCTCATGCTGTCTGGCAATTGCTTTTTGTGGTCGATAGAATGGATTATAGCCAGATGGTGCTTTTGGCAAGCCTGCCAACAAGGCCGACTCAGCAAGCGTAAGCTCCTGCAGCGTTTTGGCAAAATAGAGTTGTGCAGCGGCTGAAAAGCCGTAGGAACGTTGGCCTAAATAGATTTGATTTAAATAAAGCTCAAGAATCTGATCTTTTTCTAACGTTTTCTCTATCTTAATTGCCAACAGCGCTTCTTTGATTTTGGTGATGATGTTACGTTTTTTATTAGGCCCAGTAAAAAAGTTTTTGGCGACTTGCATGGTGATGGTGCTAGCCCCCTCATGACTTCTGCCCGTAACATTATTTCTAATCGCACGCAAAATGCCTTTAAGATCAACGCCGCCATGACTGTAAAAACGTCGATCTTCAATCGCCAACACAGCATCTTGCATCTGCTTAGGAATTTTATCGATCGTAGTAAAGGCGCGTCTTTCTTCTCCAAACTCGCCAATTAAATACTTATCAGCCGAATAAATTCTTAATGGCTGTATTGGTTGATAGTCTGTTACTTTTTCGAGTGAAGGTAACGTGGGATAGATGAGCGTAATCGAAAGCGCGATGAGAGCAGTCATTGCCATGCCGCTGACTAATACAAATAGAATAAGAAAGTGCCACCATTTTTTAGGAGTCATAACTGAATGTCGATAAAGCGTATTGAATATGACAGTATATAAGGTTATCCCTATTAACCAAACCGATAAAGTAGGTTTTCTTATGATTTAATGTCGCGAAAATAACACAACGTTAGATGGAGTCACGTAAGTCGGTTGTTTAGCATAGAAACTTCTTTACACTGTGCATGCTTGTTGCTACGATTTAATGTAATTTATCGCAATTGCGCGTAACTAACGAATACAGAAAGAGAATTTTAATTTGAAGTTCGATTTTTTCAGTGAAAGCACGCCGTCGTTAATTGGCGTAGACATTAGCACGTCTGCTGTCAAAATGGTAGAGCTGTCGAGCAGCCTTCGGAAGGACTATCATCTAGAAGGCTATGCGGTAGCGACAATTCCAAAAGATGCTATTGTTGACGGCAATATCGTTAGTTTGGAACAGATTTCGGATGCGGTACAGCTTGCTTGGAAACTGTTAGGCACTAGAGAGAAAAATGTCGCCTTAGCGCTACCTTCATCGGCAGTTATCACCAAAAAAGTCATGCTAATGGCAGGCTTGCGAGAAGATGAAATGGAAGTTCAAGTCGAAGGCGAGGCTAATCAATATATTCCGTTTCCGCTGGAAGAGGTCAATATTGATTTTCAAGTGATAGGCCCTGCGCCAAATAATCCAGAAGATGTGGAAGTGCTAATTGCTGCGGCTCGTAAGGAAAAGATTGAAGATCGGGTCGCTGCTGTAGAAGATGCTGGACTGAAAGCGATTGTAGTGGATATTGACAACTATGCGACTGAAGCGGCATATCAGTTGGTTGCCACACAGTTGCCAAAATCTGGTAAAGAGCAAACGGTGATGATTGTTGATATCGGGGCAACCATCATGCATATCAATGTGGTACATAACAATCAATCTGTTTATACCCGCGAACAAGCCTTTGGTTCTGGACAGCTGACGCAAGAAATTCAACGTCGATTTGGGCTGTCGGTAGAAGAAGCAGAAATTGCAAAACGTAAAGGCGGTTTGCCAGATAGTTATGAAGCAGAAGTGCTGCAGCCTTTTGTAGAATCTTTGTCTGTTGAAGTTGCGCGAGCCTTGCAATTCTTCACAAGTTCCACTCAATATAACCGCGTAGATCATATCGTTTTAGCGGGAGGTGGCGCAGCCACTGCCGGCATTAGTAGTGCAGTACAAGCTAAAACGCAAATCAATGTAGTGATAGCTAATCCATTTCATTCAATGTCAATAGGATCTAGTGTTAAAAAACAGCAGCTTGCCATTGATGCTCCAGCCCTGATGGTCGCCTGTGGTTTGGCGATGCGAGGAGTGGATTAATGGTACGGATTAACTTACTCCCACATCGGCAAATTAAACGCGCCGCTAAGCAGCGAGAGTTTGGCTTAATGGCGTTATTTGCTGCGATATCCGCGCTTGCCATTATCTTTCTTGGATGGACATACCTAGGCGCAAAAAAGCAGACACAGTTAGAGCGAAATACACGATTGGAACAAGCAATTGCAAAGTTAGATACTGAGATTGCTGATATTGTTGAATTGAAAAATCAAATCAATAATGTATTGGAAAGAAAGCGTATTGTTGAAAATTTAGAGAGTAATCGTAGCCAAGCGGTAGTGGTGTTAGATGAGATCGCTCGTCAGCTACCAGAAGGTCTATATTTAACAAGTATCAGGCAAACTGAAAATGTCATTACTTTGCAGGGTGTAGCAGACACCAATGCTCGTGTAGCAACGTTGGTGAGAAATTTGGAAGTCTCTGAGTGGTTAGAAAAGCCAGTCTTGATTGAGATTAAAACAACGACCGTTAACAATGCTAAGCAAAATGATTTTACAATGAATGTCAATTTGAAAGCGCAAGCGACATCACAAGAAAATGTTAAACCTGCAGGTGTGCCATCATGAAGTTAGATGATTTTAATAATATAGACCTTAAAAATGCAGGTAGTTTGCCAATCACAGTCAAGCTGGTCTTGCTGGGCTTCTTGGCATTATTCTTGTTAGTTGCTGGTTACTTTATTTTGTGGCGTCCAGCAATTGAAGATTACAATCAAGCAGAAGCCAAAGAGCAAGAGCTTAGACAAACATTTTTAACCAAGAAAAGCCAAGCAGTCAAAATAGAAGCATATCGCCAACAAATGGTCGATATCGAGAAAACGTTTGGTGCTCTATTAAAACAATTGCCAGATCGTTCAGAAATGGATGGTTTGTTGACGGATATTAATCAGTCTGGATTGGGCCGTGGATTAGAGTTTGAATTGTTTAAGCCAGGGCAAGAAGTCGTAGCAGATTTCTATGCAGAAATGCCTATTCAAATTAAAGTTCTGGGTAATTATCACGATATAGGTGCATTTGCGACAGATGTTTCAAGACTATCACGCATTGTGACACTGAATGACTTATCTATTTCGCCACTTCAAAAAGACGTCAAAGGTGGAGGTGGCACACTAGTGTTAGAAGCTGTAGCTAAAACATACCGTTATCTTGATGCTTCTGAAATTGCAGTGAAGAAAGCAGAAGAAGATGTAAAAAGGGTCCAGAAATGAGTATGAAAAGCACGCAGTTTAATCTTGCTCTAGTGGCTCTGCTTTCTTGCTTGTTAATCGCTTGCGATGGTGGGCAAGGGGATGATCTTGATCAATTTATGGCAAATGCGGCAGCGGATATGAGTATGCAGGTTGAGCCTTTGCCAGAGGTTCACCCATATACGCCTTTACGATACAACGCAGATAATGTGTTATTGGATCCTTTTAAAGCACGTCAAACTAAACGCGGTGCGGGGTCTTTGCAACCTAACACGAACCGTCCAAAAGAGCTGCTGGAATCTTTTCCGTTAGAAAGTTTGCTTTATGTCGGATCGATGAGTAAAAAAGGATCGAAATTTGCGTTGATTAAAACGCCTGATAATACGGTGCATCAAGTAAGAGTTGGCAATTATTTAGGACCTAATTTTGGATTAGTTACATCTATTCAGGATGGTGAAATAACAATTAAAGAAGTCGTTCAGGATGATCTAGAAGGTGATTGGGTTGAACGCGATGCTAGTATTAACTTGCAAGAATAAAGAATGGGAATAAACATGATTAGAATAATGAAAAACTGGGTTGGAATCATACTGCTATTAAGCTTGAGCATGGTGGGCTCTGCTTTGGCAGCAGACAAGGCATTCAGTAATAATATCGAAAGCGTAGATTTTTCTTTATTATCGGGCGGACGTGTCAGTATTCGAGTGAAATTGACATCAGCACTTGCTAATCCACCAGCTAGTTTTGCGTTACAAAGCCCTGCAAGGGTTGCCTTGGATTTCCCTAATACGGGTAATGGACTCAAGCAAAGTAACATCACAGGAAATCAAGGCGTACTTAAAAGCATTGCGTTGGCTCAGGCTAAAGATCGTACAAGGATGGTGCTGAACCTATCTAAGACAGTCAGTTACAACACTGTGTTAGAAGGTAGCGATGTCATTATTACGCTAGGCAATGCGGCACAAACCGCTCATGCGCAAAATGAAATACGCTTCGCTGAGAGTCAATCTAGCGGCGGTAGCCATGCGATTACCAATGTGGACTTTACCAGAGGCAAAAATGGTGAAGGACGTGTGATAATTGATTTAGCTGATGCCAATACAGGCATCAATATTAAGCAAAAAGGCAAGCAAATCGTTGTGGACTTTTCAGATACAGACGTAGCGGCTTCATTGCAACGTCGTTTAAACGTAATCGGTTTTAATACGCCAGTCATGTATGTTGACACCATCAAACAAGGTAATGATAGTCGTGTCATTATTGAGCCTCAAGGCAACTGGGAGCAATCTGCTTACCAAGCAGATAAAAAATTCATTATTGATGTACGAAAAGTTATTGAAGATCCGAATAAATTAGTGAAAGGCGCTAAACCTGGTTACAGCGGAGAGAAGCTTTCTCTCAACTTTCAAGATGTTGAAGTGCGATCTGTGTTGCAAGTCATTGCTGAGTTTACCGGACTTAATATCGTTGCTAGCGATACCGTAGTAGGCAATCTCACACTTAGATTAAAAGATGTTCCTTGGGATCAAGCCTTGGACATTATTATGCAAAACAAAGGCTTAACAATGCGTAAAGTTGGCAATGTGATTACAGTAGCGCCAGCAGAAGAAGTTGCAGCAAAAGATAAGGCAGCGTTAGAAGCATCAAAAGCAGTTGAAGAGCTAGAGCCATTAGTTACCGAAGTATTTAAATTGAAATATCAGAAAGCTGATGATTTTAAAAAACTGATACTAGGCAATGTAAATGGCGGTGGTTTTGGTGGCGGCCTTGGCGGTGGCGGTGGTCTCAATGGCATCAACAGAAACTCAATTCTTTCGTTACGAGGTTCTGTTAACTCAGACCCAAGAACCAATACGCTATTTATTCAAGATACGCCACGGAAACTGCAAGAGATTCAAGACGTCTTGGATAAAGTGGATATTCCTGTCAGACAGGTTATGATTGAATCACGTTTAGTAATTGCTGATGAAAAGTTTGGTAAAGAACTAGGTGCTAGATTTGGTGTTGAGTCATTTGTACAGCGAGGTAGAAGTACGCTCGCTATTGGTGGTAATTTGGCTAATACCAGTGCTGTGCAAAGAACAAGCGCAGATGGTGCAACGGTTATCCAAGCGGCAAGTACAGGTGGCTTAGCCTCGAACTTCCCTGTGACGAGCTCTACAAACTTGGGTAGTATTGCATTCAGCTTGTTTAGATTACCAGGAAATTTGTTGCTAAACTTAGAGTTAACAGCATTAGAGACAGATAATCGCGGCAAGATTGTCTCAAGTCCTCGCGTAACAACAGCGAATCAACAAAAGGCAAAAATTGCGCAAGGTACGGAGATCCCATATCTAGAGGCATCAAGCAGTGGTGCGGCAACTGTTTCATTTAAAGAAGCTGTGCTCAGTTTAGAGGTGACGCCGCAAATAACCCCAGATGATAAAATCATCATGGATTTAGATGTGCGAAAAGAGCAAGTAGGCACTGTTTTTGCAGGCGTGCCTTCTATTGACACGCAAAATATCACAACACAGGTGTTAGTTTCTAATGGTGAGACTGCTGTCTTAGGCGGCATCTACGAGCAAGAAGAAAGAAACCAAGTAGAAAAAGTACCATTCTTTGGTGATTTACCTATTCTCGGCAACGCGTTCAAAACACGCCGCAGACAAAGTGACAAAACTGAGTTATTGATTTTTGTCACACCAAAAATTATGGATGAAAGTATCGCGTTACATTAATATTCATAAGTAGACACAATGCTAACGACATAAGTTGACCTGACAGAACGTTGACTTTGCCTTAAAATGCCTATCATTCAATTGATAGGCATTTTTATTGTGTCCAAACAAAACAATCTATTTCTAGTAGGGCTGATGGGGGCAGGTAAAACCACCGTCGGCAAGCAGCTTGCCAAGCAGCTAGGAAAGACGTTTTATGATGCAGACCATGTCATAGAAGAACGCACAGGCGTTAAAGTGGCCGTTATTTTTGACTTAGAAGGTGAGGCGGGCTTTAGAAAGCGCGAAACAGCAGTCATTGAAGAGCTAACACAATTAGATAACATCGTATTGGCAACGGGGGGTGGAGCTGTTCTTTTGCCAGAAAATAGGGCTGCACTTCAAAATAATGGTTATGTCATCTATTTGCGGGCAACAGTTAATGATTTGTGGAAAAGAATGCGAAATGACAAGCAGCGACCTTTATTGCAAAATGTTGATATACACGCCAAATTAGAGCAGTTATATCAAGAACGGCACCCTATTTATACCGAGATTGCCAACTGTATTATTGATACTGGCAAACAGCCAGCAACGGTACTTATTAATCAAATTAAGAAAACCTACAAAGAGTTATGAAGCAAATTTTGAATGTCGCCTTAGCGGAACGTAGCTATCCTATCCATATTGGATCAGGCTTATTGAATGATACTGGATTGTTGCTGCAACATTTAAAGCAAAAGCAGGTTGCCATTGTAAGTAACACAACAGTAGCGCCGCTTTACTTAGCAAAAATTGCAAAGCCATTGCGCGATGCTGGGGTGCATGTTGTTGAGATTATTTTGCCGGATGGTGAACAGTACAAAAATAGCGAAACTTTAAATACGATTTATGATGCGCTCATTAATGCACGTTGTGAACGGAATACAACACTCATTGCATTAGGTGGCGGTGTTATTGGTGATTTAACAGGTTACGCGGCAGCGACCTATTTGCGTGGCGTGCCCTTTATTCAAATCCCGACCACTTTATTGTCGCAAGTGGATTCTAGTGTGGGCGGAAAAACAGGCATTAATCACCCGCTAGGTAAAAATATGATTGGTGCATTCTACCAGCCCAAACTGGTCTTAATAGATATCGATACCTTACACACCTTGCCACAACGGGAGTTATCAGCAGGTATTGCAGAAGTTATTAAATATGGGCTTATTCGTGACGCAGCATTTTTTGATTGGCTAGAATCAAATATGCCTAAACTAATGACATTAGAAAGCGCGGCTATCTCACAAGCGGTTTATCGTTCATGTCAAAACAAGGCAGATGTGGTTGCAGCCGATGAAAAAGAATCAGGCGAGCGTGCGCTCCTTAATCTAGGGCACACCTTTGGACATGCCATTGAAAATGCCATGGGTTATGGCGTTTGGTTGCATGGCGAAGCCGTCGCGGCAGGCACGATCATGGCAGCAGAACTTTCACTGCGCTTGGGCTGGCTACAAACAAAGGACATGCAGCGCATTAAAGCCATATTTGAATCGGCAAAATTACCGCAAACACCACCCGCGTTAGGTGTAGAAAAGTACCTTGAATTAATGGGTTTAGATAAAAAAGTACAAGATGGAAAAATTCGATTAGTGCTACAAAAAGGCATAGGCAATGCCGTGATTACCAGTCAATACGATGCTGAAGCTTTGCAATTAACGCTAGCGGCGTATCATTAATGTAGAATTCAATTGTACAAGATGGCTTAGTTTGCTACGTTGCTCAGTCCTTGCTAATGATGATAACTACGGATGACATTTTTTATTAAATATTACAGCGAGCTTTTTACCCGTCATTACGAGCGAAGCGTAGCAATCCATAGCATGATGCTATTAATTAAAAAGCTAGATTCCTGCCCCCGCACTACGTTCAAGATTAAAGACACATTAACAATCACAGATGGTCGTCTGGTAAAAACGGGCAGCCTTCAATACACTCACTATGACATTTCGTTACCATGAGCCTATGAATGTGTTGTAACAGAACAACAAAAACAAAAAAACACAAGACAAAAAGAACAAAATACTTGCTAGCGAACAGCAAGCTTTGGCATTATGACTCATAACCTTCTTATGCAAAAAATGTTATGTTATTAACATGCTTTGGAGTGAGGAAGTTTAAAAAAATACTCGTTGTTTTTTAATTGATTAAACAATTAAAAATAAAATGGGGATAATTAGTAGTACAAAAAGCAGTAAAAAACTTTAAGTGAAACTTTAGGAGAATTACATGAACAAAACATTAAAATTAGCAGTTGCAGCAGCTCTAGTTGCTGGTGCTTCAAGCGCTAATGCTGGCATCATGATCCCAGCTGGTGATTGGACACTAGACATCGGTGGCGTTGTAAACGCTTACTACACACACTCATCATACAGCGGTGATACTGGTGGAGCATCTAATCCATTGGGCCTAGGTGATGGTAATCAAGACAGCTCAAATAACATCACTACAGGCTTGCTACCTAACTACCTATCGGTATCTGGTAAAACACGTCAAAACGATTTAGATGTTGGTTTCACAATCAGCATTAATCCAGGTGCTTCAACAACACAAGCAGGTGTTCAAACTGCACAGCAAGAAAATCGTCAAGCATTCTTAACATTTGGTGATGCTTCATGGGGTTCTATCAAGCTTGGTAAAGATTTAGGAATCTATGCTTCTGATGCAATCTTAAATGACATGACATTGTTAGGTGTTGGTGGCGGCGCTGGTTCATTAGCTGGAAACACAACAACTTTAGGTCGTATCGGTACTGGCTTTATGTATGCTGATTGGAAATCACAAGTTGCTTACACATCACCTAACTGGAATGGTTTTAATTTCACAGTTGGTGTGACACAAGGTTTTAACGCTGTTGCTGGCTCAGCTGCTGGCAGTCAAGCTAGCACAGAACGTAGTGGTTCACAATCTGCATACGAAGGTAAAGCTTCTTATGCATGGACTGGTGATGTTGCTGGTAAAGTTTGGGTTTCAGGTATTTCGCAAAAAGTTGAAGGTTTAGCTGTTGGCGGTGATGACCGTGCAACTGCAATGGATATTGGTACCACAGTAAATCTAGCTGGTTTTGGTTTAACTGGTTACTACGGTCAGGGTGACGGTATCGGTCAAACATTCCAATTGTTTGATGGTTTTGATGCTACTGGTAAATCACGTGATTCAGACCAATGGTACATACAAGGTACGTACACACTTCCAACAGTTGGAACTAAATTAGGTGTTAGCTACGGTGAGTCAACATTAGATGGTAACAGTGCTGATGCATTTAATGATATCGAAGATTCAATGTGGACAGTTGGTGCTTACCACCCAATCACAAAACACCTAAACTTAGTTGCTGAGTATTCAGTTTCTGAGCGTGATCTTGATAACAAAGGTGCTGCAGCTGATTTAAATGCAAAAGAAAAAACAATATCATTGGGCGCTATCTTATTCTTCTAGAATTAGGATGAACCCAATAAATCCTTTTGTTACTATCATTTCAGACGGAATCTTGATGCCAGTAAGTACTGGTATAAAAATAAGAACCTAATGATGTAATGAAATAAAGCAGATAGCGCCTTAGGGCGCTATTTGTCTTAGTATGTTTTGCTATTCAGATTTACTTTAATTGATTATTAGTTAATAATGCACGCCAGCAGTTTTGAGCAGATGGCATGCAATTTCAAGCTGAAATAATTAATATTTTAGATTGCATGAATATGGACAAAATTTATTATCAGCCAATGCTAGACCTTTCTGATTTCTTAGAAAATCCAAATCAAGTCTATGAATTGAAACATAAAATAGCTGTGACTAGCCTTGGTAAAGTGATGTTTTATATTGTGCCAGTTCAATTAGAGTCAAACAACACCCATGACGCAAAGATTAGCCCATTTCGCTCAACCCTATCAGAGGCGAAGAATGTAGATAATACGTTAATCCTCAAAAGCTATTTGCAGCCATTCTTAGCAAAAGAAGCTTTGCGGGTAGAGCGTAACGAACTGACCGAAAAAAGTTACAAGATAATTTGCTACCGTTTACAAAAATACATATTGCCAATATTTGGCAATATTGCTATTAACGAGATTAATTTTTCTCAATTAGATAATTTTGTAGACACCTTATCAAGAAAAGGCGTTGGTGGTGTAGCTATATCTCAGTATTTGGCTATCATACGTAAAATATTGAGAAATGCGGCTTTAAGGGGAGAACTTACTAGACTGCCAGAGTTTCCTAAAGTATTGGGAAAACGTAAATCTCGCGGTGGATTTAATATTAAAGAGTACCTCACCTTACAACAGGTTTCTTGGCGCTTACGTGGTAAGCAATTTCACTATACCAATCAACAACACTTAAATGCAACTGGCTTAGATCAACGTTACATGACAATGTCTTTGCAACTTCATTATTTGATTGGGTTTATGGCAAATAGCTTTGTTCGTCCCAGCGATATAAAAGTGATGAAGCATAAGCATGTTCAAATAATTGATAATAAATTCGAATATTTAAGGCTATCACTACCAGAAACAAAAAGGCATGACAAACCCATCGTGACCCTTCGACGCGCTGTGAGCATCTACAAAAAACTACTAAAAGATAGCAAAGATGCTGGTTTTGGTAGGCCTGATGATTATGTGTTTTTACCAGAAGTCAGTAGTAGAGATTATGCAATGCGTATCCTTGGGTTTCAGTTTAACTGGCTTTTACATGAAACAAATCTGAAAAATGGCCCTCATGGTATTGCGCGTACGCTGTATAGTTTGAGACATACATCAATAACTTTCAGGTTGCTATATGGTAAAGGTATTGACATGCTAACTTTGGCTCGTAATGCTAGAACTTCTGTGAAAATGATTGAAAACCACTATGCTTCTA
>JBFJJY010000018.1:0-12005 GCA_041612055.1 Methylophilaceae bacterium
AATACGCGATAACACTTATTTTTTATCTGATTTTTCGCTAACCGTTTTTTCTTTAACTTTTGGCATCGACTCAACAGGTAAGCCTTTGAGTACATTCATCGCTTGTACAAATTGGAAGTCATCTTTAGAAGCAGGTTCAATTGGGCCTTTTGGCTCAGCAAACTTCTCTTCTTTTGCTTTTATAAGGGCTTCCTCTTTTTCGTTGCTGAGCACTTTAGCTGGCTTTTCATTACCACCATCTTGCAGTGCAGCATCTTTAGGGTTTGATAAATGGCCAGCTAAATCTGCTTCGTGAATTCTAAATGAATCATCAGAGCCATCACCCACTTGAATGTCTGGTTCAATGCCTTTTGCCTGAATAGAGCGGCCATTTGGTGTGAAATAACGCGCTGTGGTCAGTTTGATGGCACTACCATTATTCATCGGTAAAATTGTTTGTACTGAGCCTTTGCCAAAGCTGGTTACACCTAAAATGGTTGCACGTTTATGGTCTTGCAGCGCGCCAGCAACAATTTCAGATGCAGAAGCTGAGCCCGCATTCAACAACACAACCACAGGAACTGTTTTATAACTATCAGGCACAGTTTTAAGGTAGTCTGATTTTCCGCGGCGAGCGTAATCTCTGGCATTTGCTCTTAAGTGCATTTTAGAGTCTTCAATACGACCTTCTGTATAAACCACTAATTTGTCTTTTTGTAAAAATGCGGCAGATACGCCAACAGCTGCGTCTAATAAGCCGCCAGGATTGTTACGCAAATCTAATACCAATCCTTTTAATGGTTTTTTGTTCTGCTTCTCTAAAGAAATGAGCGCTTTAGCTAAATCTTCACCAGTATGATCTTGGAATTGCGTAATGCGGACATAGCCATAATCTTGTTCCAAGTATTTATTTTTGACGCTTTGCGATTTGATGACATCACGCGTGATGGTGAATGTAAGCGGTTTATCTGTATTTTTACGCAATACGGTTAAATCAATTTTTGTACCAGGTACGCCACGCATAATTTTAACAGCATCATTCAAAGTCATGCCTCTGACAGGTTTGTCATCTAGTTTCATGACAAGGTCACCAGATTTTAAGCCAACCTTATAAGCTGGGCTATCTTCAATTGGCGTGACCACTTTAACTAAGCCATCTTCCATGGTGACTTCAATGCCCAAACCGCCAAACTCACCTTGAGTACCAGCTTGTAGGTCTTTATAGGCATCTTTGTCCATGTAAGCAGAGTGAGGATCTAAGCCTTGCAACATGCCAGTTAATGCTTCATGAATGAGCTTTTTATCTTCAACTGTTTCGACATAATCACTTTTGACTTTGCCAAAAACTTCGGCAAAAACACGTAAATCATCAACAGGTAAGTCAGAAACACCTAGTTTTTCAGCTAATGCTGTTAAATTCAGGCTAATGAGCAAGCCGATGAGAATGCCAGATGTAATTAAGCCAAATTTTTTAAATATCGCGCGCATGTATTGCCTTTGTTATTAATATAAAATTAATTGTTATGTGAGTGTATAAGAATACCTAACAATATAATAGGTTCATTTTTTAAATATTTTAAATGCATTATATCGCTTGATAGGCAAAAATTGTGAATTGGAGGGTGTTGTGAATCATTTGCATCAGGTCGAAATTGAATATTGTACGCAATGTCGATGGTTATTAAGGGCTGCTTGGATGGCGCAAGAGCTGTTGACAACGTTTGAAGATGATTTGCAGCATGTTTCGTTAATGCCAGGCACGGGCGGTGTGTTTATCGTGCGATTGAATAATGCAGTTTTGTTTGATAGAAAAACGGTTGGTCGTTTTCCAGAGTCAAAAGAATTAAAACAGCTGATACGAGATCGTATTGATCCACAGAGAAATCTTGGTCACAGTGATAAACCCGTTGAGTAACAATACTGATTAATACTTAGTTTGCAGCGATTTCATCAATGCGTTTGGCTCCATTAAAGTGCTGTTGCCAGTAGCCCGATTCCATATTTTCAACAGTGACTGTTCTGCCAGCTCGAGGTGCGTGTATGAAATCGCCGTCACCAATATAAATACCGACATGAGAAAATGCACTTCTGCGTGTATTAAAAAAAACTAAGTCACCAGGCTGTAAGGCTTGAGGATCGACTGATTGGCCAATTCTACTTAAACCACCAGTAGTGCGCGGCAATTGAAGATTGGCAGCTTGATTAAATACATAGTTAACAAAACCGCTACAATCAAATCCTGTTTCTGGAGAATTGCCTCCTAATTTATAGCGACTGCCTTCAAGGCTCATTGCTTGGATAAGAATTTCTTGTGATAAGCTGTTTTTGGTATCGGCTAAGTTCTCATCTTCTAAGAAGGTGAGTGTGACACCTTCTGCATTTTTCGTGCTGTAGTTGCCGACAACGATATTTGGCAGCAACAAGCTGACCGCAAAAGTTGTGTAAAAAATAAAGCGTTTCATGGTGTTAATTAAGCGTCCCGCCTTGTTTTTAATGAAGCTGATTATAACACTCGAATTTAGACAAATGCTATTAGCGATCTGTTCTTTAAACCAGCATATCAGATGCTCAGTAGGAGAGATGAGTTCCGCTGACTGCATTTCGTCTATCAGGCACGATTCATGGGATAATTGCATTTATGTCTGAGTCGCCTAATCAAAGTACATCTCTAAGCCAAATCTTCATGCCGCAAGGACCACTTGCCAGTGCAATTAGTGGTTACTCTGAGCGTGCGGAGCAAGTGCGTATGGCTGAGGCAATTGCCGAAGCAATCGCTCACAATAAGCAGTTAGTTGCTGAGGCGGGAACTGGGACAGGCAAGACGTTTGCTTATTTGGTGCCCGCGTTACTTTCTGGCGGTAAGGTGATTATCTCGACTGGTACAAAAACCTTGCAAGATCAGCTATTTAACCGCGATTTACCGAATGTGAGAAACGCACTTAAAGTGCCTGCAACAGTGAGTATGTTAAAAGGCCGCGCTAATTATATTTGTCATTATCATCTGGAGCGTGCAGAGCAGGATGGCCGCTTCACCTCAAGAGAAGATGCCAAGTATGTGCATATCATTAAAAACTTTGCAGAACATAGCAAAACAGGTGATAAAAGTGAGTTGGTGGATGTGCCAGAAAACGCGATGATTTGGGCTAATGTGACTTCTACGAGGGAGAATTGCTTGGGGCAAGAGTGCAATTTTTATAAAGACTGTTTTGTGATGGAAGCACGCAAAAAGGCATTGGCTGCAGATATCGTGGTAGTCAATCATCATTTATTTTTCGCGGATGTCATGTTGCGCGATGAGGGCGTGGCTGAACTGTTGCCTAGTGCCAATACGGTGATTTTTGATGAAGCACACCAATTGCCAGATGTGGCGGGGTTATTCTTTGGCGAAGATGTTTCTACTAATCAGCTATTGGAATTATGTCGTGATAGCACTTCTGCTTATATCACGCTGGCCAAAGACTGTATCGCGATAAGTGAAGCTGTGCCGCCATTAGAAAAAGCAGTCAAAGACTTTAGATTGATTTTTGCCTACGAGGGCGCGCGTATGCCAGTGCAAAAAGCATTGGCCCTCACGGGGTTTGCTGAGGCGTATAGCCAAATGCAAATGCAGTTAGCTGCGCTAACAACGGTGTTGGAAAGCCAAGCTGGACGTGATCCTATGTTAGAAAAATGTTGGCAACGCGGTGAAGAACTGCTTGTGCAGTTGAAGCGTTGGCACGAAGCAAAAAATAGCAATTTAGTGCGCTGGGTCGAAGTGTTTACCCAATCGGTGCAGTTGCATGCCACACCACTGAGTGTGGCTGATGGCTTTGGCAAACAGCTCAATGCAGAGCCGCGCGCATGGATTTTTACCTCAGCAACGCTTGCGGTGAAAAGTGACTTTAGCCATTATCAAGCACAGATGGGTTTATTGCAGGCAGAAACGCTGTATTTGCAAAGTCCATTTGACTATGCGCAGCAGGCTTTACTGTACGCGCCCGCCAATATGCCAGATCCGAATAGCGCTCATTATATAGAAGCGGTTGCTGCAGCGGCATTGCCTGTCATACAGGCCAGTCAAGGCCGTGCATTTGTATTGTGTACCTCGCTACGTGCTATGCGTGAATTGCATGCGCTATTAAAAGAATCTTTTGCAAACAATGGCATGGAATATCCATTGTTATTGCAAGGAGACAGCACCCGCACTGAGTTATTAGACCGCTTTCGCTCGAATGGTAACGCTGTGCTGGTGGGTTCGCAAAGTTTTTGGGAGGGAGTCGATGTGCGTGGCGAAGCTTTAAGCGTAGTCATTATTGATAAATTGCCTTTTGCACCACCTGATGACCCAGTCTTATCTGCGCGGATAGATAAACTGAATACCGAAGGTAAAAATGCGTTTATGGAATACCAATTGCCGTATTCTGTTATTACCTTAAAACAAGGTGCTGGCCGCCTCATTCGCGATGAAACGGATAGAGGTGTGCTGATGATTTGTGACCCACGCTTGATTACCAAATCTTACGGTAAACGTATATGGCAAAGTCTGCCGCCTTTTAGAAGAACGAAGGAATTGGCTGATGTTGAAGCGTTTTTTAATGAAGTGAACTGATGATGTTTGTCATTAACGAATCTGAATATGTGTTGACTGCAATACGTTCGCAGGGTGCTGGCGGACAAAATGTAAACAAGGTGTCTAGTGCCATTCATTTGCGCTTTGATATTTCAGCTTCAAGCTTAAACGATACGTTAAAAGCAAGATTACTTAATAGCAAAGATAAACGCATAACTACTGAAGGTATTTTAATCATCAAAGCACAACAATTTCGCACACAAGAAGCGAATAAACGTGATGCAATTAAGCGGTTACATGAGATTGTGGATGCTGCTAACCATGTGCATCCAACGCGTTATGCCACCAGACCAACTTATGGCTCTCAAAAGACCAGATTAGAAACCAAAGCGCAGCGCGGACGTATTAAGGCGTTAAGGGGACGGATTGCAGATGATTGATTCTGTCTCGCTTCATATTATTTAGAGCGTAGAGAGTGTTTTAATGTCAAAATAACGCTTATGAAATTATTGGCTTTTGATGCGTCGACCGAGTTTTTGTCGATTGCTTTACAGATAGATGAACAACTTGATACGGTTGATATTCAAGCTGGGCAAACCGCTTCACAATTGATTTTGCCGCAGATTCAACACATGTTAGATCAGGCAAAATTGCAGTTAAGCGATTTGGATGGTATTGCTTTTGGCGCTGGCCCAGGGTCGTTTACAGGGGTGCGCATTGCCTGTGGCGTGGCGCAAGGCTTGGCTTTTGGTGCTAATTTACCTGTGGTTGGCGTGAATGTTCTAACAGCGCTGGCTGAAGCAAGTGGCGCTGACCGAGTTATTGCAGCGTCGGACGCACGCATGGGTGAGGTTTATCATGCGGTTTACACGCGACAAGGTGACGATTGGCTGGAAACACATGCGGCGGGTGTTTATAAACCGCAACAAGTGCCGAGCGTAGAGGGTGTTGATTGGGTCGGTGTTGGCACCGCTTGGAAAGTGTATGGTGAAAAATTGCACGCGCAATATCATCAACAAGTGGTGAAAACGCTACCTGAAATGACCCCAAAAGCGGAAGCAATTATGCGGTTAGCAATTCCTATATTTAAGCGGGGTGAAGCAATTTCTGCAAGTGAAGCTAAACCGATTTATATCCGTAATCGCGTTGCTTTAACCGCAAAAGAGCGCGAACAGGGTTTGCGATTATGAGTGCCGTATTAAAACCCAATTATGCGTTTAGACCGATGCAAGAGTCCGATTTGGATGCGGTGATGCAAATTGAGCCAACGGTTTATTCTCACCCATGGACACGAGGCAATTTTAACGATTCGCTCAAGTCACGTCACAATGCTTGGATGCTGACACAGAAAGATGAAATTGTTGGTTATGCGCTGATGATGATTGTGTTGGATGAAGCGCATTTATTGAATATTAGCGTGGCAAAGCCATATCAAAAGCAAGGTTTAGGGCGCATGCTATTAACGCATATGATAGACCGTGCGCGTGAGCTGAATACATTAAACATGTTTTTAGAAGTCAGAGCCAGTAATATTGCCGCTATTACACTCTATGAAGACTTGGGCTTTGTGGAAATGAGTATCCGCCGTGGTTATTATCCTGCAGCAAAAGGGCGAGAAGATGCGGTATTAATGGGCTTGGCATTATGATGACTCATGAAGACCTCTTGCGTGAATTAGAGCTATTACCAGTCTGGCAGCAACGGCATTCTGTTGCTGAAGCCAAGTTATCAGAGACGGAACAGTCACCATTGATTGTGCAAGCAGCCGATAATCATCAATCCGAAATCGAAACCGAAGCCGAAACTAAACAATCAGCGATATTGAGAATCATTGTTAGTGATGATGGCGAATGGATGTTTGCACTTAGCCAGCAACACAGTGCTGAAGCAGAAACATTATTTCACAATATGTTAAAAGCGGTTAATGTCAACATCGGTCAGCAGATTAGCGATGCACAAATGACCACTATTTTTAGCCATAAGACAAAGATCATTGTTGCGATGGGCGAGGGTGTGGCGCAACAGTTATTGGCGCTCACACAGCCATTAATGCAGTTGCGGGGCAGGCCACATTTCATTAACAATATACCCGTGATTGTGACTTATGCTCCGGACGATTTATTGCAAAATTTAGCAGACAAGGCAGGTGCTTGGGAAGATTTATGTTTGGCAAAAATAACAGTCGCTAACTTGTAATCTGATTTAAAAGCACCATATACTGAACAACGTAATCAAACCTTTTTCAACCAATAACTTATTTAAAAAGGAAAAGCTGTGAAAAATCTATTGTTGAAATATCTATTAATTGTTGCGATGCTGGCATTGACTGGCTGTGGCTATAATCAGTTCCAAACACTAGATGAGGAAGCAAAGGCCAGTTGGGCGGAAGTGTTGAACCAATATCAGCGCCGTGCAGATTTAGTGCCGAATTTGGTAAGTACTGTCAAAGGTTATGCTGCGCATGAAAAAGAAGTTTTTACCGAAGTGACCAAAGCACGTGCCAGTGTTGGCAGTATTCAAATGACACCAGAGTTGCTCAACGACCCAGAGGCGATGGCAAAATTTCAAGCAGCACAAGGTCAAATGACCAGCGCACTATCTCGCTTGATGTTGGTTGCAGAAAATTATCCTAATCTAAAGGCTGATCAAGGATTTAGAGATTTGCAAGCGCAATTAGAGGGCACAGAAAACCGCGTTACCGTCGCGCGTAATCGCTTTATTCAAACCATCAAAGACTATAACGTTGTTGTACGTAGCTTCCCGACCAACTTAACAGCCATGGTCATGGGTTATAAAACGAAACCATCATTTACAGTCGAAAATGAAGCTGCAATTTCGGCGCCACCTAAAGTCGAATTCTAAGTATAGGCAAGCTGAGTCAGTTGAAGTTATCGTTTAAGACAGGCTTGTTAACATTTGTGGCGACGCTATTACTAGCGTTGCCATTCGCATCGGCTGCGCTGGTGAATGTGCCAGCCTTTTCTGCGCATGTGATTGATTTGACGCAAACGCTATCGTCGTCTCAACAAACTGCTCTGGAGCAAAAACTCAGTCATTTTCAAGAAACAAAAGGGAGTCAAATTGCGGTGCTCCTCGTGCCAACAACGCAACCAGAAGCCATTGAACAATATGCAATTCGCGTTGTAGATGAATGGAAGATTGGCCGCGAGGATATTGATGATGGCATTCTTGTTTTGGTAGCAAAAGATGACCGAAAAATGCGGATTGAAGTGGGTTACGGCTTGGAAGGTGCTGTGACCGATTTATATGCCAAACGGATTATTAGTGAAACCATGACGCCTCAATTTAAACAGGGTGATTTTGCTGGTGGCCTTGATGCGGCAACCAATCAATTGATGGGCTTAATTGAAGGAGAACCGCTCCCTGCGCCAAGTCAACCAAATGGCAATGCTGATCAGTTGGGAGACTTACTACCAATGTTGTTATTTGGCGGCTTGATTTCTGGCATGTTATTGCGCGGAATATTTGGGACTTTTTTTGGTAGCGCTCTCAATGGCGGCTTGATTGGGACTATCGTTTTCTTTATTGGTTTATCTCTGCTTGGCGCAGGGGTGCTGGGTGTCATTGCTTTTTTCTTCACCATGATGATGGGCAACCGTGGCGGTGGCGGTTATGGAGGATTCCCGACAAGCGGTGGTGGCTTTGGCGGTGGGCTAGGTGGCGGCGGCTTTAGCGGAGGCATGGGCGGTGGCTTTGGCGGCGGCGGCGCATCAGGGAGTTGGTAATGTTGAAGCATATCATTAGATTTTTTAAGCATTTATTCAGCAATCCATGGCAAGTGAGACGTCACTTTTCTAAGCAAGCTTTGCACAAAATAGAAGCAGCAATTACTGCCAGTGAAGTAAAACACACTGGTGAAATTCGCTTTGTGGTTGAAGCTGGTTTACATCCGTTTGAAGTGATAGCAAATAAATCACCAAGAGAACGTGCGATTGAATTGTTTTCTCTGCTTAATATTTGGGATACAGAAAATAATAATGGGGTGTTAATTTATCTATTATTAGCCGATCGAGATGTTGAAATTGTTGCAGATCGCAGTATTGATAAGCATGTTGGGTATGATGGCTGGGATGCTATTTGTCATGAGATGGAAGTGATGTTTAGAAAAGGCGAATTTGAGTTTGGTGTGTTGCAGGGGATAACGGCTGTCAGCGCAGAGCTGGAAAAACATTTTGCACTAGCAGATATCCAAAATAAACGTAAAAGAACTGTGCAACGCAAAAGAAATGAATTGTCAGATAAGCCGCTTATTTTGTAGTGTATGTTTATTGTTAGTCACTCAAATGGCATGGTCTGCATTTGATGATATCCAGCGTATTTATCGCCAAATACCACAATTTAATCAGTTCGAAATCTGCCAAGGTGGCGGCTGTGCCAATGTGTTGCAAACATCCATAACAGATGCTGACTTGCAAGCCATTACTCTGCTATTTGCCGAGCCTGTCAATAATGCTGAACAAGAACGAGTCAGAATCTCTGAGGCGATTGGCTTGCTAGAGGAAATCGTTGGGCTTAAAACAGGAACCAGTGAAGATCGAGCTGGTACGTTTGATAATTCAGCATATTCAGGTCAACAAGATTGCAATGATGAAGCCATTAATACCACTACTTATTTACGTTTGTTAAAGCAGGCAGGCTTGATCGTGTGGCACGAAATAGAAGATATGCGTACCCGAAATTTTTTCTTTACTGGTTGGCCGCATACAACTGCTGTTATTCGTGAAATAGCCAGCGCTGAACGTTTTGCTGTGGATAGTTGGTTTTATGACAACGGACATCCCGCAACCATCGTGCCTTTTAAGGTATGGAAAGCCAATTACCAACCTGCTGATAGTCCGATTGGCAAACCAAGAAAAGACGATTAGTGGTTAATAAAAGCAGTGTGTTTAGCTGACTTAAGGTGCAATTCGCGCTAAAATCCCCCACTTTCAATGACAGGCAAAATGATGCGTAGCTCTCAATTTTTTATCTCGACTCAAAAAGAAGCACCTGCGGACGCGGAGCTGATTAGTCATCAACTCATGGTGCGTGCTGGTTTAATTAAAAGACTGGGTAGCGGGTTGTATAGCTGGATGCCATTAGGGTTGCGTGTTTTGCGAAAAGTAGAAGCCATTGTGCGCGATGAAATGAACAAAGCAGGTGCGTTGGAGTTATTGATGCCAGCAGTTCAACCAAGAGAGTTGTGGGAAGAAACAGGACGTTGGGCAGTGTTTGGTCCGCAGATGTTGAAGATTCAAGATCGACACGAGCGTGAGTTTTGCTTTGGGCCTACGCATGAAGAAGTGATCACCGATATTGCCCGCAAAGAAATCAATAGTTATAAACAACTACCACTGAATTTCTACCAGATTCAAACCAAATTCCGAGATGAAATTCGTCCGCGGTTTGGGGTGATGCGTGCACGTGAGTTTTTGATGAAAGATGCCTATTCTTTTCACACTAGCCATGCTTGCTTAGAGCGCACTTACCATGTCATGCACCAAGCGTATAGCAATATTTTTACGCGATTAGGTTTAAAATTTCGTGCAGTAAAAGCCGACTCTGGTGCGATTGGTGGCGATGGTTCGCAAGAGTTTCATGTGCTAGCGGATAGCGGTGAAGATGGATTGGCGTATTGTGAGCAGTCAGACTACGCAGCCAATGTTGAGTTGGCTGAAGCGGTGGCAATTGGTGAACGTGCTGCTGCTAAAGAAGCCATGCAAGAAGTTGATACACCTAAACAAACCGCTTGTGAAGATGTGGCAAAACTGTTGGAAATCGATATCGAGCAGACAGTAAAAGCCATTGCCGTAATGGCGAATAATAATGATGAAAACGAGCAGTTTTATTTGGTTTTATTACGCGGTGACCATCATTTAAACGAAGTGAAATTAACGAAGCTGGAAGGCTTGAGCAACTTTAGATTTGCGACAGAAGAAGAAATTCGCGGTCATCTAAACTGCCCACCTGGCTTTATTGGGCCTGTAGGCGTGGCCGCCAATGTCAAAGTGATTGCAGACAAAACCGTTGCACTCATGAGTGATTTTGTCTGCGGTGCCAATAAACCAAAACTGCATTTAAAAGGCGTTAATTTTGGAAGAGATTTGCCAGAGCCTAGCATTGTCGCCGATGTGCGTAATGTGGTGGAGGGCGATATGAGTCCTGATGGTAAGGGTAAACTTTCACTTTGTCGTGGCATAGAAGTCGGGCATATTTTCCAATTAGGCTCTAAATATTCGCAAGCGATGAATGCGACTTATCTAGATGAAGAAGGCAAAAGCCAAGTAATAGAAATGGGTTGTTATGGCATTGGCGTTTCACGGATTGTGGGTGCGGCAATTGAGCAGGGTAATGATGGAAATGGCATTATTTTCCCACTCAGTATGGCGCCATTTGCTGTTGTGATTTGTCCAATTGGCTTTCATAAAAGTGATGCGGTGAAAGAAGCCGCTCATCAACTTTATCAGCAGTTGCTCCAAGCTGGTGTCGATGTATTGCTAGATGACCGAGCTGAGCGCCCAGGAGTGATGTTTGCGGAAAGTGATTTAATGGGTATTCCGCATCGGATTGTTATTGGTGAGCGTGGTTTGGCAGATGGTCAGGTTGAATATAAAGGTCGTCAACAAACAGAGGCGCACAACGTTAGTCTATCTGAGATTCAACAGTATATTCAGGCACAACTGAATTGAACATACGGTTTTTAGGATGATGAAACAACTATTGCTGATGGCTTTAATGTTATGTGTGACGCATGTTTATGCGGGGGAGCAAAAAGAGGAGGCGCTCTCAAATAGTGTTAAAGCAGTGATGCAAAAATCAGTCAGCGACTTAGCCGCACCTAAGCTCATGTTTGCTGACCCGCGTGAGGGTGAGGCCTGGTTGGCTGAGATGTCAAAACGTTTGCAGAAGAGAATGCCAGATAAAGCATATCGAGAAGACTTTTTAACTTCAGTTCACTATGAAGCAACACGTGCAGGCTTGGATCCACAGTTAGTACTGGGTTTGATTCAAGTAGAAAGTGCATTTAAAAAGTATGCGGTTTCTAGCGCTGGCGCGCGTGGTTATATGCAAGTGATGCCATTTTGGGTTAAATCAATCGGCAATGTAGACCATAATCTTTTTGATTTGAGGCTCAATTTGCGCTACGGCTGCACTATTTTAAGACATTATCTAGATATTGAGCATGGAAATTTGTTCCGCGCATTGGGTCGCTACAATGGCAGTTTAGGCCGTGAAAAATATCCAAATTTAGTGCTTGATAAACATCGTAAGTATTGGAATTATAAAGATAATTCAATTAATTAATATTGATATCACAAGCCGTTTTTCTTAACAGAAAGTACTTTTCTATTTTCTCTCAATAACAAAAAAGTTGCATATTGCACCAAAATAGGCATACCATGCACTGTCGATTGAATTTGTATTGGTGCATGTTCTAAGACATCAGACTTCAATTGGCAGTCGTTCTCGTAATATT
>JBFJJY010000019.1:0-11932 GCA_041612055.1 Methylophilaceae bacterium
GGCAGCTTCAAAGGTGCCTTCTAGACCTCTATTCTTAAAAGTAGTGCCTACTTCACTGCCTTCAAGTTCACTGTGTTCGTAATCAGTATGTGCTACACGAAATTTCACCCGATGAATCATAGTACCTAAATCTGTAAATTCAGACGCTAAATCCCAACGATCGCTTTTCATATCAATGCGAACATCTTCTTCAGCAACAACACCATAATTGTTATCTAAGGTTGAAAAAGATGCGCCAATGTAGCCATTATCAAATGTTAGTGATGCGCCGAGTGCACCACCATCGCTTTCAGCATCGCTGTTCACGAGTCGGCCATTGTTTTCTCTTGGTGTGCCATCCGCTTCACTTTTACGACGAGAAACAGCATAGCCTGGTATATTTAAATCATTCGTTTTGCGTTTAAAGGCGTCAATATGTATAGCAAATTGACCATTGCCAATATCGATGACAGCAGCACCATTGCGCTGATCATTAGCGCCACCAAATCGTGCTTCTGCACGACCCACGATGCCCTCTAGAGACTCAGTGGGGATGCGGTGATCAATTGCATTCACCACCCCACCCATCGCACTTCCGCCATACAGTAAGGCAGCTGGCCCACGGACAACATCAATTTGTTCAATGATGAGCGGGTCTACGCCAACGGCATGGTCGAAACTTAGGCTAGATGCATCTAAAATGCCAACACCATTTTGCATGATGCGCACGCGTTCAGCATCTAAGCCACGAATGACAGGCCGTGATGCATTTGGACCGAATTGTGTTGCTGTTACGCCGGGAATACCGTTCAAAGTCTCGCCTAGTGTGCTTTCGCGGCGCAGACTTAATTCACGGCCATTCAGCACTGAAACAGGAACAACCAGTTCATCAGATCCGACACCTAAGGGGTTCCCCGTAACGGGAACAGGGTTTAAATTAATTGTATTGTCAGCCGCTAGAGTTGGCGAGCTGAGTAATAAGCTGTTTGCGAAAACAGCAGTGATTGCAATAAAAATTCTACTGTGTTGCATAGTAGGTTTGGTCGCACGTGCGCGCGACAATGGTCGATAAGATAACATCAGTCAATCCTCACAAAATAATCAAAAAAACTAATACTCGCTTGGCTAAACATTTGGTTGTAGCTGTGCGCTGCTGTATTAGTGAAATAAGCTAAGTCTGTGAGTTGATGGGTGGAGCGCGAGCGCTATAAAAGGTAGGGTTTGTAGATGCAGTGCTTACTAGCGAACTAGTAATAAACAGATGTTCAGCTGGTGTTACTTCAAACGTGAATGTAGGCGCCAAGTCTGCAACAGCTGCATGACTGTAACTGAGGCATTGTTCACATTGATTCTGATGATTATTTTGATCTTGTTGGTGCTGTTTGCTGTCTGATAAGTGGCTTATTTGATGCGTGACAACGCCTATCTGCGTAAGCGCAAATAGCAGAATTAAACTTAAATGGACAAATAGACGTTGCAACATCGCTTTATTTTAGCATGGATTTATGACTTGGCATCTACCAGAGAGGTGGTGTTAATGTTCAAAGCAGGTGCTGAACCATTCTGATCCACGCCTGGATAAATTGTTAAATGAGGGAATGGAATCTCAATACCTTTTTGATCAAAAGCGACTTTTAAACGTTTGAAATATTCACGTTTGATGCTCCATTGTGCAAGTGGAATAACTTTAAATCGGCAGCGAATCATGACGGATGAATCAGCTAATTGGTCAACGCCAGCCATTTCCATGTCGTCCAGTATTTTGAGTTTAAAGTCTTCGTCTTCTCGTAATGTTCGGCCAACGGCTTCCATTATTTTCATCACTTCATCGATATTTTCACGATAAGCAACGCCAATATCAATCACGGCAAAGGCAAACTCGCGGCTCATATTGGTGACCGTGGTTATGGTGCCATTAGGTACATAATGCACGTTGCCGCCATAGTCGCGCATTTTGATATAACGTAAAGTGACTTCCTCTACAAAGCCACTTTTGCTACCAACTTCTACTACATCACCTTGCCTGACTTGATTTTCTAACAATAAGACGAAGCCAGTAAAATAGTCTTTAACTAGGCTTTGCGCACCAAAACCAATCGCGACACCAACCACACCAGCAGCTGCCAGCACAGGTGCGATAGAAATACCTAATTCATTCAGAATTTGAATCACAGCAATGACTGCGATGACTATCGTGGCGATATAACGAAAAACGCGACCTAAAGTATCAATCCGTTTATATTCTTCTAAATTATCCTCAGACTTTACTTTTAAGTAGCTTTTGAGGTTAGTAATTAAACGGCTAGTCACCAATTTAATCACAAAAGCTATCACGATAATAATGGCAATACGTAAGCCAATTTTGGTAAGGCTTAACAGTTCACTACTATCGGTTAAACCAATAGAAACTAAAAAATCATGCATAAATTTCCTCCGAAATAATGAATAAATAATGCGCGAAGCTTAGTTGTTTTGCTAAGCCTCATGTTAATTCTCTTGGATGTTTTAGGTTGATTGCTGTAACTGTTTCAGTCACAAATCAATGAAATGCTATGGGTGTTAATGCGATTAATCGTTACGAGAATGTCGCGCTCACATTATCTGACAATGACATCGTTGAATAGTTTAATCCTGATTGATTACTAGCGCTCAATCGATTAACGCATTTGCGATGGGTATTAAAAAAGCCAAGTAATCAATACTTGGCTTTTATCAATCAATACAACGGTTAAGCGGCAAAGTTTGCGCTTGCAAAATCCCAGTTAACCAAGCTGGTTAAGAAAGTCTCAACGAATTTAGGACGTGCATTACGGTAGTCGATGTAGTAAGCGTGTTCCCATACGTCGATACAAAGTAGTGCAGTGTCGCCTGTTGTAAGTGGTGTGCCAGCGGCGCCCATGTTAACGATGTCGACTGAACCGTCAGCTTTTTTCACTAACCATGTCCAGCCAGAACCAAAATTGCCGACAGCTGATGCTTGGAAAGCCGCTTTAAAGTCATCATATGAGCCCCATTTTGCCTTAATTGCATCCGCTAATGCGCCAGTTGGTGCGCCACCGCCGTTTGGTTTCATGCAATTCCAAAAGAAGGTGTGGTTCCAGATTTGCGCAGCATTATTATAAACACCGCCTGAAGCTTTTTTGATAATGTCTTCTAAAGCAGCATTTTCAAATTCAGTGCCAACGATGAGTTTGTTTAAGTTGCCAACGTAAGCATTGTGATGTTTGCCGTAATGAAACTCTAGTGTTTCTGCAGAAAGGTGTGGTGCTAATGCATCTTGTGCATAAGGTAATGCTGGTAATGTATGTTCCATGATATTCCTTTTTTTGTGAACGATTAAAATTATGATTTTATGGTGCTTATTTTGCCATAATTAGTGTGACATAAAAACCATGACTTAGTTACGGTTTAATTCTAATTTAATGCGAAACACGTTGTAATGAGTGCCTATTTTTTCTTTGCTCTAGGGTGTGCAGTGTCATACACTTTGGTTAAATGTTGGTAATCTAAATGGGTGTAAACCTGTGTTGTACTGATATTGGCATGCCCTAACATCTCTTGCACTGCGCGTAAATCACCACTCGATTGCAATACGTGGGAAGCAAAGCTATGTCGTAGCATGTGTGGGTGAACTGAAGAGTCCAATCCTTGTTTGATGGCCCATTCTTTGAGTCGATATTGCACATTACGTGCTGACATGCGTTTGCCTTGCTTGCCGATGAACACGGCTTTTTCTTGTGGCAGCTGATTCAGTAAAGTTGTCCTCAGTTTCAACCATTGTTGAATCGCCATCATGGCATGATTACCAAGCGGCACAATACGGGTTTTATTGCCTTTGCCAGTGACAATAATCGTGCCTTCAGTAAAATCCAGTTGATCAGTATTGAGGTTAATAAGCTCGCTTAAGCGCAATCCAGAAGAATAGAATAACTCTAAAATGGCATGATCTCTGACGCTTAATAAATCATCATTTTTAATATCGACTAATTTAATCGCTTGCTCTATTGAAAGGGCTTTTGGCAGTGTCTTGGCTGATTTTGGTGCCCGTAACCCTTTGACGGGATTATTAGGATAACCATGGCGTTGCATTAAGTAGTCAAAAAAGCCGCGCCAACTTGACAGCATCCTTGCAATGCTTTTTCCGCCTAAACCTTTGCTATGTAAGCTGGCAATATAGCGACGAATATGTGTGATTTGTAAGGTGTCTAAGGTAATGCCATCACTGAGGGTAAATAGTTGCTTAATATCGCGCGCATAGTTTTCTCTGGTTAGCGGACTTAGACCGCGTTCGAAGTTGAGAAACTTGAGATATTCAGTTAATAAATCCACACGATTAGGTGATATAGCGATATTGTTAAGTCGTTATGTAATGAGATAACGAGACAGTGCAGCACTAATATGATGGCCCAGTTTTTGTAAGAAATCAGTGCCCATGCCTAAGTAAAAGCGTTTTTCTTGATCACTTGCCAATGCTAAGTAACCATAAACACCTGTATTTTTCAGCGGTAATACAGCGATGGATTGAGCGGGCACAATAAACCAATCATCAATATTGATACTAGAGGGTGTTTCGCCACAATAGACATTGTGAATGTCACTTACCCAAGCATGGATAACCTCCGGCATTGTTGAGAACACCAAGTTTCCTGCGTCTTTACTATCGATAGGTTTGGCCCAAATGCGTAGACAAGTATCTGTAATATTAAAATCCTCAGCCAAATTGTGACTGATTAATTGTTCAACTGCGTCAAAGTTTTTAGCTTGTTGTAAACGCACAAAAAACTGATGCAATTTATTGGAGGTTTTATCATTTTCTTGCGCATTTTGTACCAGTTCAGCATAGCGTTCTTCTAGCGCTGTAATTTTGTCACGTTGAGCAAGTTGTTGGCGTTCTGCTAACGATATTGTGCCGTTTCCATGTGGGCTAGGTAGATGAATATCAGCAAGTAAGCTGGCATTTTTTTCAAAAAAGTCTGGGTGGTCTTTTAAGTAGTTTGCAATTTCATTTTCTTGCATTATTGATCCTAATATTCAATGTTCTTAATACACAGTGTTTAGAGCGCTATTTCGCCTTCAAATACGATGGATGCAGGTCCTGTCATCATGACGGGTGAGGATGCCCCTTCCCATGCTATCTGTAGCTGACCACCGCGCGTATTGACCGCTACGGGAGATTGTAACAAATTTAATTGTATTCCACTGACCACCGCGGCGCATGCGCCAGTGCCACAAGCCAATGTTTCACCGCTACCACGTTCAAATACACGTAAATTAATTTCATGCGGATTAATGATTTGCATAAATCCAGCATTAACATGTTGCGGAAACTGCTGATGTGATTCGATTTGTGGCCCTAGCTGTTCAACGGGTGCAGTTTGCACGTCATCAACCACAACAACCGCGTGTGGGTTGCCCATAGAGACGGCGGATATGGTGACAGCTGTTTTTTCGAGAGCGAGTGAATATTGCAATTGCTGTTTTTCAGCAAGAAAAGGCAACGCTTGTGGGCGAAAGTTTGGTGGACCCATATTCACGGTCACTTCGCCTGTTTCTTCTAATGTTAATGTAATGATGCCACTTGCCGTTTCCACGTTAATAGTGTGCTTAGTGGTTAATCCTTTATCAACCACAAACCGAACAAAACAACGCGCTCCATTGCCACATTGCTCAACTTCGCCGCCATCAGCATTAAAGATGCGGTAACGAAAATCGACATTGGGGGTATCGGTTTTTTCAACCAACAGCAGTTGATCACAACCTACGCCAAAATAGCGATTAGCAATGTGTTTAATTTGCGCTGAGGTCAATTGGATTGGCGTTGTATAGCCATCAATGACAACAAAGTCATTGCCAGCGCCCTGCATTTTAGTGAACTTTAGTTTCATCGTGCTTAATTTCATGATGCCAATGATAATACTGCATCGCAGCGCGTTTTAGTATCAAGATGGTAAAATTTGTGTACGGTTGGTGATTATTTTCATCTACAATACCAAACTCGTTGGTTTGATACACTGGCTTTAGCCTTTAGTTAGTGTTTCATTTCATCTTAAATTAACTTTATATTTCAAGGCACACAATGAATGAATTTCTTTTTACTTCAGAATCTGTTTCTGAAGGCCATCCTGACAAGCTAGCTGATCAGGTTTCCGATAGTATTTTAGATGCCATTTTAGAACAAGATCCGACAGCACGTGTAGCGGCTGAAACCTTAGCTAACACAGGTCTGATTGTGTTGGCGGGTGAAATTACGACCACTGCTACTGTGGATTATATTAAAGTTGCACGTGAAGCAGTCAAGCGTATTGGCTATGACAATGGCGATTATGGTATTGACTACAAAAGCTGCGCGGTATTAGTGGCTTACGATAAACAATCACCTGACATTGCCCAAGGTGTTGACAATGCTAACGACGATCCTTTAGACCAAGGTGCAGGTGACCAAGGCTTGATGTTTGGTTATGCCGTTAACGAAACACCGCAGCTCATGCCTTTGCCGATTTGGTTAAGTCACCGCATCATGGAGCGTCAAGCCCAGTTGCGTAAAGATGGTCGTTTGCCTTGGTTATTGCCAGATGCAAAAGCGCAAGTGACCTTGCAATATGTTGATGGTAAACCGCATAAAATTGATACGGTACTAGTGTCAACGCAACACAGACCAGAAATGACGTTAGACGCAATTCGTGAAGCGACGATTGAAGAAATCATCAAGCCATTGTTGCCGCAAGAATTAATTAAAGGTGAGATTAAGTATTTGGTTAATCCAACAGGTCGATTTGTTATTGGTGGACCGCAAGGGGATTGTGGTTTGACGGGCCGTAAAATTATTGTAGATACTTACGGCGGTGCAGCACCCCATGGCGGCGGTGCATTCTCAGGTAAAGACCCTTCAAAAGTTGACCGTTCTGCAGCTTATGCAGGTCGTTATGTAGCAAAAAATATTGTTGCTGCTGGGTTGGCTGATAAATGTATGGTGCAAATGAGTTATGCGATTGGTGTCGCACAGCCAACTTCTATCATGGTGGATACTTACGGTACAGGTAAAATCTCAGATGACAAGCTCACTAAGTTGGTGCGCGAACATTTTGACTTACGTCCAAAAGGCATTGTGCAAATGTTAGATTTGTTGCGTCCTATCTACACAAAAACAGCGGCTTATGGACATTTTGGTCGTGACGAGCCAGAGTTCACTTGGGAAGCGACAGATAAAGCCGCTGCTTTGAAAGCGGCAGCAGGCATCTAAAACTACGATTATCGTATTAGATCATGTTAAAAGAGGGCATAAGTGCCCTCTTTTTTTTAGTTCACTATCAGGCATGATTGGTGATAATTGATGCCTGATGTTAAAAACAATTCCTACTCACAAAGTTAAGCTTGGTATGTATATTCATGAGTTGCAAGGCGCATGGGTTGATCATCCTTTTTGGAAAAGAAAATTTATTCTTGATAGTCAAAAAGATTTACAAAGTTTGCATGCAAGCGTCATCAAAGCCGTCATTATTGATACGGCTAAAGGGCTTGATGAAGAAGTCGAGCAGGTCGAAATAACGCCTGTTAAAGTTACGCCTTTGTCTGAAGCGCCAGCAGTTACTGCGTTAAAAGTTAAAAAAGTCAGTGCAGCGGCAGAGATGAAAGTAGCCAAACGCGCTATCAGTGCGTCTAAGCAAGCGGTAACAACGATGTTTCATGATGTTCGGTTGGGTAAAGTGGTCAGCGCGGAAACGGTCATGCCATTGGTTGAGGAGATTTCTGCTTCTATTGATCGTAATAAAGCCGCATTAATTAGCCTGGCGCGCTTGAAAACACAAGATGATTACACGTATATGCACAGTGTGGCCGTGTGCGCATTGATGACGGCATTAGCAAAAGAGCTTGGTTTATCAGAAAGGGCGGTTAAGCAGGCAGGCTTAGCTGGTTTGCTACACGATATTGGTAAAGCCGCCATGCCGTTAGGTGTCTTGAATAAGCCTGGTGCGTTGACAGATCAAGAGTTTGTTTTGATAAAGCAGCATCCAGAAAAAGGGCGTCAATTATTGATGCAAGCAGGGATTAAAGATGCTGTCGTGTTAGATGTTTGTCTGCATCATCATGAAAAGGTAGATGGTAGCGGCTATCCTGAAGGGTTGACGGGTGAGGCCATCAGCTTGTTTGCAAAAATGGGAGCTGTTTGTGATGTTTATGATGCCGTTACATCTAATCGCCCATATAAAATAGGCTGGGAACCGAGTGTTTCGTTGAAGCGGATGGCGCAGTGGCAAGGGCATTTTGATGAGGATGTTTTTAAAGCCTTTGTAAAAAGTGTTGGTATTTACCCAGTCGGCTCTGTGGTGTTACTTAAATCGAAGCGTTTAGCAGTGGTCGTGGATCAATCTGAAAAAAGTTTATTAAAGCCTGTCGTCAAAATATTCTTTTCGACCCAATCAAAGATGCGCATTCCCGTTGAAATAGTTGACCTATCTAAACCATCTGTCAATGATGAGATTGCAAGGCTGGAGACGGCAGAAGCGTGGGGGATTGATCATGTTGACGAACTATGGACAGAGCTGGATGTCTGATTTTTTGCAAATGATTGATTTAGCGATATAATGCTATCCTTCTGAGGAACGTTGCGAGAGTTTGTTCTAAAACTCCCAGGCTCAGAGATGTTTTAACTGCGTTCACTTTTTACTGTGCGAGCACGGAATATAAAAGGTGAGCGATAGCCTCCAAAGATTTATTTCCTTGCTCAGTTTTCATTTATTAAAGGAAAAATATGAATACTGTAGCTGATATTAAAGACTATGTAATTGCCGATATTAATTTAGCAGGTTTTGGACGTAAAGAAATCGCCATTGCCGAAAATGAAATGCCAGGTTTAATGGCGATTCGTGAGGAGTATGCCAAGGCACAACCGCTTAAAGGTGCGCGTATTACTGGCTCACTCCACATGACGATTCAAACCGCTGTGCTAATTGAAACGTTGAAAGATTTAGGTGCTGAAGTGCGTTGGGCATCTTGCAACATTTATTCTACACAAGACCATGCGGCGGCGGCGATTGCTGCAGGCGGTACACCTGTATTTGCTGTTAAGGGCGAAACTTTAACGGAATATTGGGATTACACGCACCGCATTTTTGAATGGACCGATGGCGGCTATTCAAACATGATTTTAGATGATGGTGGCGACGCAACATTATTGTTGCATTTAGGTACACGCGCAGAAAAAGATTTGTCTGTGTTAGCTAACCCAAGCTCAGAAGAAGAAACTTGCCTGTTTGCAGCGATTAAAGAAAAGCTCAAAGTTGATCCAACTTGGTACTCAACGCGTTTGGCGCAAATTAAAGGCGTAACAGAAGAAACAACAACGGGCGTGCATCGTTTATATCAAATGCATAAAGAAGGTAAATTGGCTTTCCCTGCGATTAATGTGAACGATTCTGTAACCAAATCAAAATTTGATAACTTATACGGTTGTCGTGAGTCATTAGTTGACGCGATTAAACGCGCTACGGATGTGATGATTGCTGGTAAAGTTGCTGTGGTCATTGGCTATGGCGATGTTGGTAAAGGTTCTGCCCAAGCTTTACGTGCTTTATCTGCGCAAGTATGGGTAACAGAAATTGATCCAATTTGTGCATTGCAAGCTGCGATGGAAGGTTATCGCGTGGTTAAGATGGATTATGCGTGTGCGCATGGTGATATTTTCGTTACAACAACGGGTAATTATCATGTGATTACCCACGACCATATGGTCAAAATGAAAAATGAAGCGATTGTGTGCAACATTGGTCACTTTGATAATGAGATTGACGTGGCTTCACTAGAAAAATACGAGTGGGATGAGATTAAGCCACAAGTTGACCATGTGATTTTCCCTGATGGCAAGCGCATTACTTTATTAGCAAAAGGACGGTTAGTGAATCTAGGTTGCGGCACTGGTCACCCAAGTTATGTCATGAGCTCTAGCTTTGCCAATCAAACGATTGCACAAATCGAACTATTTACCAAAACCAAAGAATATCCAGTGGGTGTTTATACATTACCTAAGCACTTGGATGAAAAAGTAGCAAGATTGCAATTAAAAACACTGAATGCTGAATTGACTGAATTAACGCCAAAACAAGCAGAGTACATTGGTGTTGATGTTAAAGGCCCATATAAGCCTGAGCATTATCGCTATTAATTTTTGGTATTAGAGCATTATTTGGAGTCAGGAATGAGATTTTTACTTAGTTGGTTACTTAATGCACTGGCATTACTGATGGTCGCTTATCTTATTCCTGATATCCATGTGAGTGGTTTAGATGTCGCGTTAATTGCGGCAGTTGTGATTGGCTTAGTTAATATTTTGATTCGACCACTGTTGCTGATTTTAACCTTGCCAATCACGATACTCACGCTTGGTTTATTTATATTGGTTATTAATGGTGTGTTATTTTGGAGTGTAGGTCACTATCTGCAAGGCTTTGAAGTGCAAACATTGATTGCTGGCATGCTAGGTGCATTTGCCTATAGTGTCATTTCTTGGCTGCTGGCCAGCCTTATCCTTGGCAACAAGTCTTCTCAAACGCATTAAAAAGAGCATGAATATGAAAAATAGCGCATTAAGTTTTGAGTTTTTCCCACCAAAAACAGCTGATGGTATTGCCAATTTACGTGAGACACGTAAAAAATTATCTTCTTTTAATCCAGAGTTTTTCTCTGTCACGTTCGGTGCTGGTGGCTCTACTCGTGACCGCACAATGGATACGGTATTCGAGATTCAAGATGAAGGTTATCAAGCTGCGCCCCATATTTCGTGTATTTCATCTAGCAGAGCCGAAATCACAGAGTTGCTAAAAGCTTATCAGGATAAAGGGATTAAGCGTTTGGTGGTGTTGCGCGGCGATGTACCATCTGGTGAAGTGAGTACAGGCGATTTTAAATATGCGGTAGACTTGGTCTCTTTTATCCGTCAACAAACGGGCGATTGGTTTCACATTGAAGTGGCAGCTTATCCAGAATTTCATCCTGAGTCACTTTCCGCAGCAAAGGACATCGAGAATTTTAAGCGTAAAGTCGATGCAGGTGCTAACTCAGCGATTACCCAATATTTTTATAACGTCGATGCCTATTTTCAATTTTTAGAAAGTTGTTATAAAGCAGGGGTTCGTACAACCATCGTGCCTGGCATTATGCCAATTTATAATTACACGCAACTTGCTCGTTTTTCAGGTATTTGTGGGGCTGAGATTCCACGTTGGTTGCGCTTGCGTTTAGAAGCCTATGGTGATGATTTAGCTTCACTGCGCGCTTTTGGCGCTGATGTTGTGAGCGAGCTTTGCGAAAAGCTATTGTTGGCAGGCGTGCCTAGCTTCCATTTCTATACCTTGAATCAAGCAGACACCATTGTTAAAATTATTAATAATGTAGGCTTAGAAAAGTAATTATTGAAGCGTTAACCCGCGAGGGTTAAATAACGCATCTTCTACAAAAGAATAGTCTTTGTCACGGCCTTGGCTCCACAGAGCCATCATGGTAATCCAGCGCATTTCCTCAATCCCTAATTTACTGGTATTAAGTGCCATTGCACGGTCAACGATCAAATCACGTTCAACGTCATTAATCACTTTAGCCTGCTGTAAGAAGATTAAGAAGCCTAAACTTTCGGTGTTGATGATTTTAGTTTCACTAGGAGTGAAAATGCGAATGGCAGTTTTGTCATGTGCATAATCAAATGTTGGTGCATTGAACATGGATCTCATTTGCTGAAACCAATCAAAAGCGCCTAAGATATCATCTTGCTCGAAACCTGCAGCCGACAACTCTTGCTCCATGGTGATGTCGTCCAATATGTCTCGGTTAGTAAAGTAATTTTTGAACATAAACACTAAGACTTCAAACATATCGTTTCCTAACTAAATTAAACGTTGATAATTGCCGCCAGCTAGCGTTGTTACTTTACCTTCTAGTTCTAGTACCATAAGCATGGACGAAA
>JBFJJY010000020.1:0-11193 GCA_041612055.1 Methylophilaceae bacterium
AAGCGCTAGCGTGGTGTGCAAAAAATAGCATTGCTGTTGAAAAGCAGGCAGACGATTTATTTTTGCCGCAGGTAGGACAAGTGCGTAATCCTAAATTGATGCAATCGCTCAAGCAAAGTTTGATGATCCATGGTGTGCGCTTAGTTGAAAATACACAACTTGCGCCGATTGCAGAGACTGCTCAAATTAATGCTTGGACAACAGCCAGTGGCGCAGTGATAGAAGGCGATTATTTTGTAGTCACATCAGGTGCGTGGAGTTTTGAATTATTAAAAGCAACCGCATCCAAACTAACGATTAAACCCATGCGTGGGCAAATGTTGCTTTATCAAGTCCCTGTGAACAGCTTATCGACCATCGTTTATCAAGATGGTTTTTATTTGGTGCCGCGCAAAGATGGCTATCTATTAGCTGGAAGCACATTGGAAGATGTGGGTTTTGATACAGGGATTACTGATGCCGTTAAACAAGAAATGCAAGCGAAGGCAGAAGCCATTATGCCGAGTTTAAAACAAGCGCCGATTGTGAAACATTGGAGTGGTTTGCGACCAGGCACCCCCAATAATTTGCCAACGATTGGCGCGCATCCAACCATCAATAATCTCTATCTCAATACAGGTCATTTTCGATATGGTTTAACTATGGCGCCAGCATGTGCGCAGATGATTGCTCATTTAATAAATTAAGTTTATTGCTACTGATGCAATTGCCAATGACCAGATTTTCCACCTTGTTTTTCAAGTAATTGAATATTACTGATGGTCATGCCTCTATCGACTGCTTTGCACATATCATAAATGGTGAGCAAGCCCACGCTTACTGCGCTTAATGCTTCCATTTCAACGCCAGTCTGACCAGTCGTTTCTGCCGTAACAGTGCAACGAATAGTATTTGCTTGTGCATCAATATCAAATGCAACCGCCACTTTACTCAGGCTAATTGGATGGCAAAGTGGAATTAAGTCCGCGGTTTTTTTACTAGCCTGTATGGCGGCAATACGCGCAATCCCAAGCACATCACCTTTTTTTGTATTGCCAGATTGAATCAAAGATAAAGTGTTGGGCAACATGCTAATTAGTCCTGCAGCCACAGCAATGCGGCGTGTATGGGCTTTATCACCAACATCCACCATATGCGCTTGGCCTTGATGATCAAAATGCGTTAGATTATCCATAACTGACTTTCTATTCTCGATTAAATGTGAACTTGAACAGTAAAAACATTATCATAGCAATACTTACAGCAACCTCATATTGGCATGTCACGTCTATTTTATACATTATTAACAGTTAGTTTGTTTAGCGCAAACCCCAGCTTCGCAGATGGCGTTCTATCGGGTAAACCTTATAGTAAGTCAATCAATCTCGATACAAGTTTGCCTGCGGATTTGCACGAGGAGCTGCCGGAGTTAGGCGATGTTTCACAAACAGTGCTCTCTGCGCTGGACGAACAACGCATAGCTGAGCAAATTTTGGCTGAAGTGGCGGTGAGTGATGAAGTGCTGCAAGATGTGGAAATTGTTGATTATTTGCAAACATTAGGCAATCGTTTAGCGGCGGCTAGCGATGATAAACAGCAAACTTTTCACTTTTTTGTGGTGAAAGATCCATCTATTAATGCTTTTGCCATGCCTGGTGGCGTCATTGGTGTGCATACTGGATTGTTTTTGGCTTCTAATTCGGAGTCTGAGTTGGCTAGCGTGCTCGGTCATGAGATTGGTCATGTGACACAGCACCATTTGGCGCGAATGTTAGCCAAACAAAAAACAGACACTTTTAAAAATATTGCAGGAATTGCAGTGGCTTTGCTGGTGGCGCGCAGCAATCCGCAGTTGGCTTCTGGCGCATTGGCTACATCATCTGCAGCAGGTATCCAACGACAATTAGACTACACACGAGAGCATGAACGTGAGGCAGATAGGGTTGGTTTAAGTGTATTGGAAAACGCAGGGTTTGACCCAAGAGGGATGCCGGCCTTTTTTACAACGTTACAACGTGGTTCTCGTTTTGTAGAAGGTAGTGCGCCAAGTTTTTTACGAACACATCCACTGACATCTGAGCGTATTTCTGATGTTGAAAATCGTGTCGCAAGTATGCCGTACAAACAAGTGACATCAAGTCTAGATTATTATTTTGTACGGGCAAAATTGCGCGCAAACGTAGGTTTGGCGCAAACCGTTATTGACCAATTTGAACATAATATTAAGACAGGACGTTATGCTAATCAAGCGGCTGAGCATTATGGTTTGGCGGTGGCGATGTTGCGGAAAAATGATGTAGTTGGAGCTAGCAAGCACATCAAGTGGTTGGATGAACATCAGGTCAAAAGCGCTTTTATCGAAAATGTAAAAGCACGGCTGGCAGTAGCACAAAATAATCCCGAAAAAGTGGCGGCGCACTATGCGGCTGCTATCAAACAATATCCACAAAACAGAGCCTTAGTTTATGGCTATGCGGATCACTTTTTGGCGCTTAAGCAGACAAAAGAAATGATTGCATTAGTCAAAGCCAAGCAATCGCTTTACCCAAATGATGCGCATTTTTATGAATTATTAGCGAAGGCTTATTTTGTTGAGGGTAAAGATTTATTGCGTTTTCAAGCACAGGGCGAAGCCTATTACCGACAATATAATGTCGATAAAGCTGTTGAGCAGATGGGTTTTGCCAGCAAGGCAAAAGATGGCTCTTTTTACGAAAAATCAATTGTAGAAGCGCGTTTGAAAGATTTACAGCGCTTGCAAAAACTGAAGAAGCCAGATTAAACAAAAGGCAATCATCATGAAACGGAGAGATTTTTTAGGTTTAAGCATGGCATCTTTGTTATTAGCGCCTGTGCATGTTTTAGCCGCTATTTGGAATAAAGCGGCTTTTCAGGCTGAGAGCATTGCTGATGCAGAAAAAAACTTGTCGATTGACCATGAAGTTGAGAGTAAAGAGATTGAAATTGTAGCGCCGAGCTATGCTGAAAATGGTGCAATTGTGCAGGTGGCTGTCCATAGCCATATTGCAAACACGGAAGCAATTGCTATTTTTGTCGATAACAACCCAACCGCATTGATTGGCAATTATTTGTTTCATCCACAGGCTGTGCCATGGATGGTGACGCGTATTAAAATGGCAGAAACGTCAGACATTAAAATTGTTGTGAAGTCGGGTCATGAATATTTTACTGCGTCAAAGCAAGTGAAAGTGTTAGAGAATGGTTGTGGTGGAAGCAGTAATAGGAACGAGTCATTTCAATCGACGATGAAGATTCGAGCAAAGCAATTGGCTGATCGTAATATGACACAAATAAAAGCCATTATTACTCACCCAATGCACACTGGTTATGGCAAGGATGATTTAGGTCAATTAATCCCTGCACACTTTATTCAATTAGTAACCATTAGGCATAATCATCAACCCGTGATTGAGATGCAGCTAGGGACAGGAATTGCTAAGAACCCTTATTTAACTTGCCATTTGAACAACGCAAAGCTTGGCGACAAAATAACAGTAGAGTGGCACGATAACTTGGGCAACTCTGACCAAGCGACAACGATGGTGATTGCATAAATGTCATATAAAGAAGTCATCATATTTAATTGATGATGTTATTTGATAAATTTTATTTATCTAAATGATAAGCATAATCAAATTTACTAATTCTATGGATGTCTCTATAATGCACGTATGGCTTAGAGATAAACCAGCTTTTAACTAACCATTTAATCAACATAAAGGAAAATAATATGTCATTAATTAATACACAAGTTCAACCATTTAAAGCACAAGCTTTTCATAATGGAAAATTTATTGAAGTGACTGAAGAAAGTCTAAAAGGCCACTGGTCTGTTTTGATTTTCATGCCTGCAGCATTTACATTCAACTGTCCAACAGAAATTGAAGATGCAGCAGAAAATTATGCTGATTTCCAAAAATTAGGTGCAGAAGTGTATATCGTTACAACAGATACGCAATTCTCACACAAAGTATGGCATGAGACTTCACCAGCAGTAGGTAAAGCAAAATTCCCATTAATTGGCGATCCAACACACCAATTAACTAACGCATTTGGCGTGCATATTGCAGAAGAAGGTCTAGCATTGCGCGGTACTTTTGTGATTAATCCAGAAGGCGTGATTAATACACTAGAAATTCACGACAATGCGATTGCACGTGATGTAAAAGAAACCGTGCGTAAATTGAGAGCGGCTAAATTTGTTGCTGAGCATCCAAATGAAGTGTGTCCAGCTAAATGGAACGAAGGTGCTGCAACATTAACACCTTCATTAGATCTAGTCGGTAAAATCTAATCGGGTCGAATTGAAGTCGCAACAATCCACTAAGGCAAAACCTTAGTGGGTGAATAAACTGGGCGTTATTCACAAGATAGCGCCTTTTTTGTCTGCAAAATTAAGTAAAGAGAGAAAATAATCATGGCATTAGAAGCAAATATCAAAGCACAATTGCAACAATACTTACAAATGTTACGTGAGCCTATCGTACTGGCTGAATCGCTCGATGACAGTGCAGGTGCGAAAGAAATGCATGAGTTGCTAGCAGAAATTGCTGGCATGTCAGACAAGGTCAGTTTGGTGCAAGAGGACCATGCACGTAAACCGTCATTTGCGGTTAAACGTGGCGAAGCTCACAGCAAAGCGAGTCAAGCAATTGGTGTGCGTTTTGCGGGTATTCCGCTAGGCCATGAGTTTACTTCTCTCGTTTTAGCCTTGTTGCATACTGGCGGTCATCCAATGAAATTGGAGCAAGATAAAATAGACCAAATTGCCGCGATTGAAGGCGAATTTCATTTTGAAACCTATGTTTCATTAAGCTGCCATAACTGCCCAGATGTGGTGCAAGCGCTGAATATGATGGCTGTCATCAACCCTAACATCACCCACGTGATGGTAGAAGGTGGCATGTATCAAGATGAGATTAAAGCAAAAGAAATCATGTCGGTACCATCCATTTATTTAAATGGTGAAATGTTCGGTGCTGGACGCATGGAGTTGGATGAGATTTTACCGAAAATTGATACAGGCGCATCGGCTAAAGAGGCAGAAAAAATGAATGCCAAAGAGCCGTTTGATGTATTGATTGTGGGCGGCGGACCAGCGGGCGCTTCATCAGCTATTTATTCAGCACGTAAAGGCATTAGAACAGGCATCGTAGCAGAGCGCTTTGGCGGTCAAGTAATGGATACGCTTGGTATTGAAAACTTTATTTCTGTACAAGAAACCGAAGGCCCAAAACTCGTGGCTGCTTTTGAAGAGCATGTCAGAAGCTATGATGTTGATATTATGAATTTGCAACGTGTCGTCAGCCTTGCAGAGCCAGGTAAAGAAGGCAATAAGAACAAAGATTTTATTGAGGTTAAGTTAGAAAATGGCGCTACGCTAAAAAGTAAATCCGTTATTTTGGCAACAGGTGCGCGTTGGCGAGAGCTTAATGTGCCTGGTGAAAAAGAATATCGAGGCAAAGGTGTTGCTTACTGCCCACACTGCGATGGCCCTTTATTTAAAGGCAAACCAGTTGCTGTTGTTGGCGGTGGTAACTCAGGCGTTGAAGCGGCCATTGATTTAGCAGGTTTCGTTGCTCATGTGACGTTGTTGCAGTTTGATACCGAGTTGAAAGCCGATGCCGTGTTGCAGAGAAAATTACGCTCTTTAGATAATGTGACGATTATTCCTAGTGCGCAAACCACGGCAATTACTGGCGATGGCAATAAAATGAATGGTTTAGATTACACCGATCGCGTGACGGGAGAAAAGAAACATTTAGATTTGGACGCGGTTTTTGTGCAAATTGGTTTATTGCCAAACAGTGATTGGTTAAAAGGTACGTTGAACTTGAGCAAGTTTGGTGAAGTTGAAATTAATGCGCACAATGCGACTTCTTTACCAGGTGTGTTTGCCGCAGGTGACGTGACGACGACACCATATAAGCAAATCATTATTGCGATGGGTGAGGGTTCAAAAGCAGCATTGGGGGCATTTGATTATTTAATTAGGCAATAACATTAAAGCGGTAATCGTATATTGTGATTACCGCTTTAACTTATTTTGTTTTGCAGGTGTTTAAACCGAGTAATGAATAAGCAGGGCAAAAATTAAACAAGCCAGTTGCTAAAGGCACGATGCCGATTAAAGCCCATGTTGGACCAGCCGCAAATAAAAACCAAGCTAATAAAGCTAAGCCAGCCACAATTCTCAATATTCGATCAATACCGCCAACATTCTTTTTCATGCAGTTCTCCAAGGTTAATAAAGTAAGAAGAAGTCTACGCTTTGATGAATAACAAACTTTGACAACCATCAAGAAAACGCATGATTCGTTTTGTAACTAACGACTTAATTGTGCGCTTTTATTAAGCTTAATGCTACGGCCTCTGCCACTTTAATTCCATCGACCCCAGCCGACAAAATTCCACCTGCATAACCAGCGCCTTCACCGCAAGGAAACAACCCTTTGGTGTTAATGCTTTGCAAAGTGTTGTCGTCACGCTTAATTCTAATCGGAGCAGAAGTACGCGTTTCGACGCCAGTTAAAACGGCGTCAGGTAAATCAAATCCTTGAATCGTTTTGGCAAAAGCAGGAATCGCTTCGCGCATAGCGGTAATAGCAAACTCAGGCAAAGCATCCGCTAAGTTAGTCAGTGTGACACCTGGCGTATAAGATGGCATAACAGCACCCAGTTGGGTTGAAGGTCTATTGGCTAAGAAGTCGCCAATCAATTGTCCAGGCGCATTGTAATTGCGACCACCCATCACATAAGCATTGCTTTCCAATTGACGTTGTAATTCCATACCTGCCAATGGATGGTCTGGGAAATCTTCTTCAGGGGTAATGCCAACTACAATTCCTGCATTGGCGTTACGTTCGTTACGGCTATATTGGCTCATGCCATTGGTTACGACGCGTTCGGGCTCAGATGCCGCTGCTACTACCGTGCCGCCAGGGCACATACAAAAGCTATACACGCTGCGGCCATTCTTAGCATGATGGACCAGTTTATAATCCGCTGCGCCTAGCTTTGTCAGTAAGTCTTCACTATAGCTCTTGCCATAGCGTGCACGGTCAATTAAGCCTTGTGGATGCTCTATGCGGAAGCCAATCGAGAAAGGCTTGGCTTCAACATAAATACCATTCTTATATATCATTTCAAAGGTATCACGAGCGCTGTGCCCAACTGCTAACACAAGGTGATTCGTTGCAATATGTTCGCCCGTTTGTAAAGTCACACCTTGCACTTCACCATGTTCAATATGAATATTATCGACACGGCTTTCAAACCGAATTTCACCACCAAGCTCAATAATGGTTTGGCGCATTTTTTCGACCATACCGACTAACTTAAATGTACCGATATGCGGATGGCTCACATATTGAATTTCTTCAGGCGCTCCCGCCTTTACAAACTCTTGAATGACTTTGCGACCATAATGTTTAGGGTCTTTGATTTGACTATATAACTTACCGTCAGAAAATGTGCCAGCGCCACCTTCACCAAATTGCACATTGGATTCTGGGTTTAAGGTGCTTTTACGCCACAAGCCCCAAGTATCTTGTGTGCGTTTGCGTACTTCTTTACCACGCTCTAGCACAATCGGATTAAAACCAGATTGTGCCAAAATAAGCGCCGCAAAAATGCCAGCAGGGCCGAAGCCAATGACAACTGGTCTTTGCTTTGTAGCACCTTCATTTTTGGCGACAAAGTGATAACCTGTATCGGGTGCAATTTTGATATGTTGATCTTTTTTGAGCTTAGCCAACAGCTTGGCTTCGTTTTTAACCTCGACATCCAAACTATACACATACAAAATTGCATGTGATTTTCGTGCATCCACACCACGCTTAAAAATAGTAAAGCGAATTAAATCACTTTCAGGAATCGCTAAGCGTTTCAGTAACGCCGCCTTGATTTGATCGTCTTGATGTTTGAGCGTATCCGCTTGCTCAATCGGGAGTTTAATTTCATTTATACGTAGCATGGTTTACCTTATGGATAGTAATTATCTATCAAAAGCATTATTTTACAGCAGCTTGTTTCAATTATTGATAGGAGCGCTTAATTTAGGAAAAGCAAACCATTCGTACTATACTTAGTTTAAGTCATTCAACAAATTTAGGAATCATAGTGGAATGCCGATATTAAATTATGCTTAGTTATAAGAGAGTTATTGTTTTTCCACTATTGGTTGCATCATTGTTGCTTACCGCGTCGATGGTATGGATTTTCTTTGCCATGTCTCAACTAATACAACTAACGAACAAAAAAGATGATGTTGATGCGCAAAGATACAATATTGTCGTGTTGAGCGATGTGATTTCCGATGCGGAAAGTGGACAACGTGGTTATTTGTTGACAGGTAATGTGACTTTTCTTGAAGCTTATGATGAAGGAAAAGTTGCAATTGAAGATAGTTTCAAAAAAATCGATAAAAGGAACAATAACTTCCCTGAACTTGTTTTAATTTTCTCAAAAATCAGAAATTTGGTGAATAGTAAATTCAACCTAATGAATATGGGGATACAGGCACAACTAAGGGCTGGATCTTACGCTTCCCATCTAACCTTAGTAAAAGATAATGGTAAATCGCTCACAGAAGAAATTAAGCATGAGTTGTCTAAAGCAGATCAATTGTTATATGAAGCAAGACAGCGTTATGAGCAGAAGATTAAGCGCAGCATCATGGCTACCTTATATGGTGGCGTGATTTTAGTCTTATTAATTTGTGGCATTCTTATACATTCATATAAAAGAACCTCGACGCTTTTTGAGAAAGTTTCAGAAGGAGAGGTTGAATTAAACAGCTTAAGTTATTTAGCTACTCATGATGTACTTACTGGATTGGTTAATCGACGAGGATTTGAAGATTACTTTATGCGTACCTATGTGAGAACTGCACGAAAAGTAAATAGGTGTGCGCTTTTCTATATGGATTTGGACGGATTTAAAGTAGCGAATGATACCTATGGACATAAAGTTGGTGATAAATTGCTGATTAAAGTCGCAAAACTATTCTCACAAGTGATTAGAGATTATGACTTTATCGCTAGGTTGGGAGGAGATGAGTTCGTTGTTGTTGTCGATCGTTATGAAGACAGACAAGAGCTTATTCAATTGGCAGAGCGTTTGATTGCTATAATTAATCAGCCGTTATTAAGCCAATATCAGCATGATAGAGTTGGTGTGAGTATTGGGATTGCAACCTACCCTGAAGACGCAGAAGAAGTGTATTCGTTGCTTACACTTGCTGATGAAGCGATGTATCAAGCAAAAGAAGCAGGCAAAAATAGATGGAGCTTTGTTGCGGGATAACTGTAGAACATAAATAGTTTGCAGATTATTGGATATCTAATTCGAGTTGTAATAATCGTTTTAACATCGGTACTGTGATTGGTTTTTTTTCAGTTAATGACCAGTCATCCAGCGCATTTAAAATCGACATCAGTGTTGGCAAATCTCTACGCAGATAGCGCAGACAGTAAGTAATTACTTCATCTGGTAAATGCATGCCACGTTCGGTTGCATGGTTTTTTAAGGCAGCCGCTTTTTCTGCATCAGTCAAGGGTTGTAGTTGATACACCAAGCCCCAAGCGAGGCGAGTGGCTAGGTCAGCACGTAGTTGCATTTGTGAAGGTGCATGTAAGCCTGCGGTAATGAGTTTGCCGCCGTCTGCCTTAAGTTGGTTATAAGTATTAAATAAATCAATTTGGGCGGTATTGTCGAGTAGATGCACATCATCGGCTATATGTGCTCCCAAATTTTTAGCTGCGTTGAGTAAGTGGCTTTTACCGCTGCCAGCAACACCCCATAAATAGATGGAAGAAAACCCTGCAACATCCTTTAATAAATGTCGAATACTGGCGAGCGCTTCCGCATTATGACCAACAATAAAATTATCGAGTGTTTGAGGTGGCGCTGGTTGAATATCTAATAACAGTTGTTTCATACTTATTTCAAATAGGCATCACTATTTAAGTAGCTTTCTTTAGAGTGACGCAAACCAACCGCCAGCGCAGCGCTGATGGGCAAGGCTAACAATACCCCCGCAAAACCAAAGAGTTGTCCGCCTGCTAATAAGGCAAGGATTACAACAACAGGATGAAGTCCAATTCGTTCACCCACTAAGTAGGGTGTCAGAAGATAGCTTTCAATCACTTGACCAATGCCAAATACCAGAAACACGGGTACGATATCAGCCAGTGTGCTGAATTGTAGCAAAGCCAGTAACACTGCCATGAGGAAAGCAAGAGCAAAGCCTAGGTAAGGAACAAAGCTGAGTAAGCCAGCCAGTAGTCCAATCGCTAATGCCATATCTAATCCTGCTAGCCATAAGCCTATGCTGTAAAAAAGACATAAGGCCGCCATCACCGATAACTGACCACGTAGGAATTGCGCTAATACTTGATCAATTTCTTTGGAAATTTCTGTGGTTTTTGCTAACCATTTTCGTGGAACTAAATTAGCTGCTTTATCAACCAGGTTATCCCAATCGCGCAAAATATAAAATAAAACCACCGGTAATAACAAAAGATTGGCTAGCATACCAATAAATGCCAAACCTTGATTGCCAGCCATTTTTAGAACATTGCTGACGATATTGCCAGTTTCTTGCCAATGTTCAGATAAAATTTGCTGAATTTGTGCAATATCAATAGCGAAATGAATGCCTAAGTGAGATTCTAGCCAAGGTTCGACTTGTGTACGAAAATGATCGATTAATGTTGGTAGTCTTTCGGCAATAAGAATGGATTGTTTTTGCAATAACGGAATTAAAATCAATATAACGCCAATCATCAGTGCAATCAGTCCAAACATCACCATGACAGTGGCTGGGGTTCTGCCGATTTGATATTTTTTGGTGCCGACGGTGCTGAGTTTGTCGACTAAAGGGTCGCAAATGTAAGCCAAAATTGCGGCGGCTAAAAACGGAGTAATGATTGGCCCTAATTGATAAAAGATAAACAGTAATAGCAAGACAAAAATTGTCCAGCGATTCTCTCTAAAAATACTGGTAATTGTCGCGTTGTTTTTTGGTTGATTAGCCATAGTGAGTTAAAATGTGCGCTTGTAAAGTAAGCGATTAACAAAATTATACTTAAGTTAATCGACTAAACGTAATTTATTAAAAAACGCTGAGTAAATCCATACCAGAAATACTATTGAAACGAGACTATTTTGAGCGCACATTCTAACGATACT